>DASZFO010000270.1 GCA_035939775.1 Pirellulales bacterium
CATACTTGCACCGCGTCCTGGTGATAATCAAGCCCGACGAAAACCGGTATACTCGACATACTCGTTGCTCCACAAAAAGGGTTTTGGGTTAACCACACTCGTAGTAAACCCTAGGAGCAACGAGCTTTCATCCTCATCTACGTCAACGGCGAGCTATTCGCGGAAACCCTGGGGTTTGCGGATTTCAATCGCGACACGCGCAATAGCCTATTGGCCTGCACGCGTTTCGATTGGTCGCGCATCTCGCCAGCCATTTTTGGCTCGCTGTTTCAAGGGGTGATGGAGCCGCGCGAGCGCCGGCAGATCGGCGGCCATTACACCAGCGAACGCGACATTCTCAAGGTCATCCGCGCTCTGTTTCTCGACGATCTTCGGGCCGAGTTTCAGCGGATCAAGGGCAATAAGAATCAACTGAAGCAGTTCCAGCAGAAGCTCGCGAGCTTGCGTTTCCTCGATCCCGCGTGCGGTTGCGGCAACTTTTTGGTCGTTACCTATCGCGAGTTGCGGTTGCTCGAAATCGAGGTGCTCAAGGGCCTCAATACCAACGGCCAACAACACTTCGATATTCACACGCTTTCCAAAATCGACGTGGACGCATTTTTCGGGATCGAGATCAGCGAATGGCCGGCGCGGATCGCGGAAGTGGCAATGTGGCTGATGGATCATCAGATGAACGTCCGACTCTCGGAAGAGTTCGGTCAATACTTCGTCCGCTTGCCGTTGAGCAAAAGCCCAACGATCGTCAACGGCAATGCCTTGCGGCTCGATTGGCGGCAGATTCTCCCGCCGGAAGAATGCGGCTTTGTCCTCGGCAATCCGCCGTTCGTGGGAAAGCACCTAATGACTGGCGAGCAGAGACGGGACATGGAACTTGTTTGGGATGCCGAAACTGGTGTTGGCGTGCTCGACTACGTCACCGGGTGGTATCGCAAGGCGGCAGAATACATCCAACAAACGCGCATCCAAGTTGGTTTCGTCTCCACCAATTCGATCAGTCAAGGAGAGCAAGTCGGCACGCTTTGGAAACCGCTGTTTCAACGATTCGGGCTGAAAATCCTGTTTGCTCATCGCACGTTCAAATGGGAGAGCGAAGCGCGCGGTCAGGCGCACGTTCATGTCGTGATCATCGGGTTCGGCGCTTTCGAAATGACAGGCAAGCGAATCTACGACTACCAATCAGAAGACAAGGTCACGGTCAGCAACGCACAGAACATCAGCCCCTATCTCATCGAAGGTCCAGACGTAGCTGTCGTCTCGCGCAACCAGCCCATCTGCGACGTGCCCGCTTGTGAGTATGGCAATAAGCCGACTGACGGCGGAAATCTCATAGTGGAAGAGGCCGATCGCCGAGAATTCATTGCTGCGAATCCCGGCGCGAAGAAGTATCTTCGACCGTTACTTTGCGCGGAGGAGTATCTCTATTCGATTCCGCGCTGGTGCCTCTGGCTTGTGAACGCATCCTCAGCAGACATTAGGAATATTCCGGGCATCAAGAAACGGGTCCAGAGCGTTCGCAGTTTTCGTCTCGCCAGCAAGAAGGAACCCACGCGACGGATGGCCGATCATCCAGCGTTGTTCGCCGAGATTCGCCAGCCGACGAAGCGATTTATCGTGGTTCCACAGCATACGTCTGAGACGAGGCGCTACATTCCATTCGGCTACTTTGAACCGAAATACGTCGTCCACAATAGTTGTTCCGCGATTCCCGACGCCACTCTCTACCATTTTGGAGTGCTTTCCTCGGCGATGCACATGGCCTGGGTGCGGCATGTTTGCGGTCGCATAAAATCGGATTTCCGCTACTCGACCGGATTGGTTTACAACAACTACCCCTGGCCCGAGGCGCCAACCGCCGCGAAACGGGCTGCCGCGGAAGTAAAGGCGCAATCGGTCCTCGACTCCCGAGGAGAGCATCTGGCAAAGGGGGCGACATTGGCCGATTTATATGATCCGCTGGCGATGCCGCGCGATTTGGCCAAAGCGCACGCCGCGCTCGACCGCGCGGTGGACCGCTGCTACCGCAAGCAGCCGTTCACTTCCGACCGTCAACGCGTCGAATTCCTCTTTGCCCTGTACGAGAAGTTGACTACGCCGCTTATTCCGCTGTCTCGCCGGAAACGCGGTTGATTCCCGCGGTTTTTGCTCAGTCTCGGACGCTCGTTGCCAATCCGCCGGGGTGCGATTATAGTGGAATCTGACGTTCACGGAGGAAACCGGCGGTCGCGTGGAGGCAATTTGCACCGTGCAGATTCTGCTCACCAATGACGACGGGATCTACGCGCCCGGTTTGGCCGCGATGGAGCGGGCCCTGCTCAAACTCGGCGACGTGGCCGTCGTGGCTCCGCACACCGAGCAGAGCGGCGTCGGGCATTCGATCACTTTTCTCACGCCGCTCACCGCCAAAGAGGTTTTCGACGGTTCGCGGCGGCGCGGCTGGGCCGTCGAGGGGAGCCCGGCGGATTCGGTCAAGATTGGCATCTTCGAGTTTTGTCCCAGGCGTCCGGAATTGGTGGTTAGCGGCATCAATGGAGGGCTGAATGCGGGAATCAATGTGCTCTACTCGGGCACCGTCGCGGCGGCGATCGAGGGGGCGTTTTTCGGAATCACGAGTATCGCGGTCTCGCTCGAATACGACGAGCATGCCGAGTTTGACAAGGCGGCCGAGATGGCCCTGCGAATCATCCGGCGTATTCTCGAGCAGAAAGGCTCGGAGCCGCAACTTTACAATCTGAACATTCCGACGAAGGCAATTCATTCGGAGGCGGAGGTCAAGGCGGTACCGATGGGCATCTTTCGGTACGGCGAGAAATTCGAGAAGCGGGTCGATCCTCGCGGCCGGCATTATTTTTGGGCTGTCAATGAACCGCCTCCACCCCCCGGCGCGCAAGAAACCGATATTTCGGCCCTCGACAAAGGCTTCATCACGCTCACGCCCCTGCACTACGACATGACGCACCGCAAGGCTTTGGCCGGGATGCAGGAGTGGAAATGGAGCTAAGCCTCCACTAAAACGGCTTTGACATTCGCAATTCACGAACGTCTCGAACGGAGTGAATCCATATGTTTCGTATCTTTCCGTTTTGCTCGGCGGCGTTGACGTTGGCCGCCTGCTGCGGGTGTGGGGATTCGCCAGCGCTGCCTGCCGTCGGGGTTCGTCTCGCGGCTGCGCCCAAGCCGGTCCCGCCGCCGGCCGGCGATCCGGGGGCGCCGGAGGTCAAGCCCGGTGCGGAAGTGCCGACGCAATTTGGCGGCCCGCAATTCACGAGCCTCGTCGGCGCCGTGCCAGCGACTAACAACGGTTCCGGTGGGGCGGCGCCGCCGGCCGCCAATCCCGCGGCGCCGGCCGATGGTCAGAATGCCGTTCGCGCGGAAGCCGGTGTCGGAGCGCAAGGCAAGGATTACGGCAACGGCGACGCAGGAATCATTACCGTCCCGATCAGCACTTATTTCGGGGCTCGCCAAATCATCACGTTCCAACAGCTCGAGAAGGCGATGAACACGTTCAAGGCGCTGAACAACCGCGTTCCAAAATCGCAACAAGAGTTTGATGAGAAGATTATCAAGGAATGGGGCATAGGACTACCAGACCTTCCGGAGGGACAAAAATACTTCTACGATCCGCAGAAAGGAGAGTTGATGGTTCGGCAGCCGAAGCCGAAGTGATCGTCAAGCGCAGCTCGTGCCGAGGCTCTGCCTCGGATTGCTCTGGCCGGCGGGCTCTGCCTGTCAAGCGTGACGGTTGGCTTCGATCGCCCAGAGATCGCGAGGCAGAGCCTCGCAGGCGGTGAGTTCCCAGGCAGAGCCTGGGAACGAGCGATTCGACGATAATTGCAAAGTTCTGAGTTCACATCCTTAGATTCGCACCCGAGGTTGATTTCCTTATGAAGCGCTTTGTTCGCAAGATGGTGTTGTCGTTGGTAGTCATGGCGTCGCTGGCGGTCGGCGCGAGCGCCCAGGCGGCCAGTTGGATTTTCCTCCCGTCGTATTACAGCCAGGATCCGGTCGCTCCGGTGCAAGTCGGCCCGCGGTACGAAGGCGGACCGTACTACGTCCGCCCGCAGGGGGAATTCGTCCGCAGCGGGTTCAGCCACACCCAGAGCACGATCTCCGTCGGCAATCAAGGGACCGATTGCCTCAACTACTACGAATCGTGGATTCAGGTGGGCGGGCAGTACTGATTGGTCCGACAGGCGAGGTCTTTGTTCGTCTCAGCGGCGCGCACCCTCACCCCGGCCCTCTCCCAGAGAGAGAGGGAGCGATTGCGGCGGCGCGTTTCTTGAAACGTCGCTGGACGAAGTCGATGAACTGTCGGGCGGCTGGGAGCGGCGGTTCTCCGCGGCGCAGAAGAATGCCCGAATCGATCGGGCGGATGCAATTGCCGAGGCTGCGGACGCCGATTCGGCGGCCGCGCGTGACGATGCCGCTCGCCAACAGCGGCACGAGCGAGATTCCCAGCCCCGCCTCGACCATCCGGACGATGATCTCGGTGTTGGTCGTTTCCATTTCGACTCGTGGCGATAGTTCGGCTCGATGGAACGCATCGACGACGTGCTGCCGTCCCGTCGAACCGCGCTCGAAGAGGATCAGAGGCTCATCGACCAGGTCGTCCAATTTCAAATTTCGGCGCCTCAATAGCGGATGACCCACCGGTGCGATCAGGCTCCACGGCATCGAGAACAGATGTCGATAGTCGAGATCGGGCGACGCCTCGAGTGGGGCCGCTACACCCAAATCAATTTCCGGATCGGCGAGCAGCTCCGTTTCGACCTCTTGCTCGGTGCGCGTGCCGAGCCGAATGCGAATGTGCGGCGCGGCGGCATGAAATCGCCGCACGGCGTCGATCAGCACATAGGCGGTTAGATACTGGCTCGCCACGACGCGCACCTCGCGCTGCTGCGTGGAAACGTCGAATAGCTCGCACAGCTCGCGCGACCGTTCGAGAAACGCCCGAGCGTGGGGAAGGAACTGCCGGCCCTGGGAAGTGAGCGGGGTAGTGCGGCGCATTCCGCGCCGTTTGTGATAGAGCTGGATTCCCAGCCGCTTCTCGAGGGCGAGGAGCCGATTGCGCAAGCCTTGCTCGCTGATGCAAAGCAGCTCGGCCGCGCGGCGCAGGCTCCCCTGCCGGGCCAATTCGGCGAAAGCCGCCACTTGATCGGTTGAAAGTGAAGGAAACTCGGCGTTGATTGCCATAAATCGGAATCCTCCGTCGCACGTTCGCGCCGTTGGCGAGAGAA
>DASZFO010000271.1 GCA_035939775.1 Pirellulales bacterium
GATCTGAACTTTGCACTTGCAGTTGAACTCCGTACGACAGCGAAGTGCTGCGAGGCGAATCTGTCGAACGTCCCCAGCGATTTCCTAACTGTCGCCCTCATCCCGGTGTTTCTTGACGATTTTGTCACGAAATGCTTGAAAACCTTCCCATTCCACCTGCGACGGATTCTCCATATCGAGGAATTCGCTCGTCGAACAGTCGAGGGCAGACCAGCCAAGTGGCCTCGCAAACCGCGCAATTGCGGAGATCGCATCACCGCCGCCCCTAACGTGGAGCATAATGCTTTTTATCGGGTCGTCGTTGCCAACATTGAATTCGATAGAGTAGCCATTTTCCGCGTAAACGCCCCAGGTCGGATCAGACCAATCGATACCAACCAGCAAGGTTGAAATTCGGCACCGCACATCAAAGGCGGGTCCGAGCGGGGCGCAGTCGCTTTCTCGCAGTTTATCGAGCGGCGGCGGAGGTGTGCCACCAAGATTAAAAATCATGACGTCCCAACTCATGTTAAGCCCTCACGAACTGACGATTCAAAACCAAGCCGCGGATACACAGCGTCGCCGCAATGTAGCGGCGTTGAGCGCGAGATTCAATCATTTCCCTTGGCCACAGCTCGCTGTACTATTGTGGAAAGACATCACAGACTTTTCATGGGCCGGAGGATCAAGCGATGAAGCGGTTTGGCGGATGGGTTCTCGGAGGCGCGTGCCTGTTGTTGCTGGGGCCGACGGTGCGTTTGAGCGGTGCGGCAGATAAACCCGCGGCGGAGAAACAGGAATCGGTTGCGGCGGACAAGAAAGCGCTCGCGCCGTTTCAGCCCTATATCGGCGAGTGGAAGGGGGTGGGTCAGCCGCGGCGCGGGTCCAGTCAAGGAGCTTGGAGCGAAGAGGCCGGGTGGGCCTGGCATTTCACCGACAAGCATGCCGAGTTGACGGCCCAGATTTCGCACGACCCGTATTTCTCATCACTCCGATTGCAGCTTGGCGATCAACCAGAGCGGCTGCGGCTCATCGGCACGACCGACCGCAAAGGCGAAGTGCCGTTCGATGGCGCGATCGGCGCGGACGGGCAACTGGTGCTGACAGCGGCCGGCGAGACGAAGCCCGATCAACCGGCCCGCGTCTCGATGCGCCTCGTCGCCGGCGGCGATCGGTTGGTGGTGCTCTACGAACGACGCTCGGGCGAGCAATTCGCTCGGTTGGCCGAGGTCGGTTACACGCGTAAAGGGAGTTCGTTTGCCGTGGCTGGAGGCGACCCGCACGAGTGCATAGTCACCGGCGGGCACGGCACGATCGCCGTCGACTATAAGGGGCAGACATACTACTTCTGTTGCACCGGCTGCCGCGATCTATTCAAGCAAGACCCCGAAGCCGTGCTGGCCGAGTACCGCGAACGGAAAGCCAAGGAACAAGCGGCCAAGAATCCGTGAGCGATTTTCACCAATACCGGCTTCTCGCGGCGGGGTTCAATCGCTAGGCTGGCAGTCGAGAGGGATGCTCCGTCTGAGGCCTGACTAGAGCGCCTAACAAATCCGGCTGGGAGAAGGGGACAGTCCCCGTTTTGCTCAGCCGACCATCGCGGCGATGGTGCCCGCGAAAAAGGGGACAGTCCCCGCCGGATTTGTTAGCCGCTGTTAGGAAACCATCGGCGCCCGATTTCCTTAGTCGCGAGGATGTTATGTTGCGTATAACTTTTGTGTTCGCTTCATTGTCGCTCGTTTTGCTCGGTGCATTGGCCGGTTGCCATAGTTCCGTGGCGGACGACCCGTCGGCCAGCCAGCGCGGTCCGCGGGGAGGGGGTCGCGGTGGCTTCAATCTGTTCGCCGACGAGACGGTCCAGAAGGAACTTGCCCTGACGGACGGACAGAAGGAGTCGATCAAGAAAACCTCCGATGATTTCCGTTCGTCGATCATGGGCCTGAGTCAACAAGACCGTCAAACCAAGATGTCGGAATTGCGCAAGGCGATGGACGACAAGATCGACGCCGTCCTCAGCGCCCCGCAGAAAGCCCGGTTGAAGGAGATTCGGCTACAGATCCAAGGCCCCGCAGCCCTGTCTAACAAAGAAGTGGCCGAGGCCCTCAAGCTGACCGACGATCAAGTGAAGCAGATCGCGAGTGTGAACAAGAACCTCGACAACATGCGGCGTGAGGCATTTCAGTTCGGCGGCGGCGGGAGCGACGTTCGAGATCAACTCGCCATTTTGCAGACGGAAGCCACCGAAAAAATCCTCGCCATTTTGGATTCCGACCAAAGGGCCATCTTCGAGAAGATGCAGGGGGCGAAGATCGACCTGCCCACCGGCGGATTCGGCGGCGGTTTCGGCGGAGGCTTCGGTGGCGGATTTGGTGGCGGATTTGGTGGCGGCGGCCCCGGTGGTGGATTCGGCGGCGGCGGCCCTGGCGGTGGCAACCCTGGCGGCGGCGGACCTGGTGGCGGCGGCAACTGAGAGCGACACCATGTCGCTCAAAAACGTGTTGGGCGATCCGATTGCGCGACGCCAGCGGCACGCGTGGTCGCCGACGGACGAAGAACTCTGGCCGGCGCGAGGGCGACTCACAATCGGGCGAGCAGTATCTAACCGCTTTCTCTGAGTGCCTGGAGTCCGTCAAATGCAGAATCCGTTTGTCTCGCAGGAAATCTGGTACCTCACGGGCAGTCAGCATCTTTATGGCCCCAAGACGCTTGAACAGGTCGCAAAGAATTCCAACGAAGTGGTGGATGCTCTGAACAAGTCGGGGCGTTTGCCGCTCAAGCTGGTCTTCAAACCGGTTCTGACCACGCCCGAGGAAGTTCGTGCCGCCTGCATCGAAGCCGCCAGCGCGGCAAACTGCGTCGGCGTCGTTCTATCGATGCACACCTTTTCCCCCGCGAAGATGTGGATCGGCGGGCTCAAGGCTCTTCGCAAACCGATTCTGCATCTGCACACTCAGTTCAATCGAGATCTTCCGTGGGAGTCCATCGACATGGACTTCATGAATCTCAATCAATCGGCGCATGGCGACCGCGAAGCGGGCTTCATGCACGCGCGGCTCCGCTTGAATCGCAAAGTCGTCGTCGGACACTGGTCCGACCCGACCGTCCAGGACCGCATCGCGGTCTGGACTCGCGCCGCCGCTGCATGGGCGGATTGGCAAGGCGGAAAGTTTGCGCGCTTTGGCGACAACATGCGAAGCGTTGCCGTCACGGAGGGCGATAAGGTCGCCGCTGAAGTGAAGTTCGGATACTCGGTCAACGGCCATGGCGTCGGCGATCTCGTGCACCACGTGAATGAAGTGACCGATCGAGCGATCTCAACCCTTTGCAAGGAGTACGAAGACCGCTACACGGTCGCGCCCGAACTCAAGTCCGGTGGCGATCGACACGAATCCCTTCGTGACGGCGCTCGCATCGAGCTGGGAATTCGGTCCTTCCTCGAACAGGGAAACTTCAAAGGGTTCACGACGACGTTCGAAGATCTGCATGGGCTGAAACAACTACCCGGTCTCGCGGTGCAGCGATTGATGTCCGATGGCTATGGCTTCGGCGCTGAAGGCGACTGGAAAACGTGCGCCCTTGTTCGCGCGATGAAGGTGATGTCCGCGGGTCTGCCCGGCGGAACGAGCTTCATGGAGGACTATACCTATCACCTCGACCCGGCCAATCCGCTGGTGCTCGGCGCTCACATGCTCGAGATCTGCGAGTCAATCGCCGACGGCAGACCGTCACTCGAGATTCATCCGCTGGGCATAGGCGGTAAGGCCGATCCGGTGCGGCTTGTCTTTAATGCGCCCGCTGGCCCAGCCTTGAATGCGTCGCTCGTCGACATGGGCAATCGCTTCCGCTTGCTGGTGAACGAAGTCGATGTCGTCGCGCCACCCAGACCGCTTCCCAAACTTCCCGTGGCGCGAGCCGTTTGGAAGTGCAAGCCGGACTTCAAGTCCGCGTGCGCAGCATGGATCTTCGCCGGCGGAGCGCATCACACGGGATTCAGTTATTCCGTCTCGCAGGAGCATCTTCAGGACTTCGCCGATATGGCGGGCATCGAGCTTCTTTCGATCGATGCGCGAACCGATCTATCGGATTTCAAGCAAACGTTGCGAAACAACGAGGTGTATTATCACCTCGCGCCCGGACTTGGGAACTTATGACGTCGCGGCTTACTTTTCCGCGTCCGCGCGAATCATGCGAATCCCGAATACACGGCCGACTTCGCTGCCCTTCTCCGCCTGAAAGCGAACCGTGACTTTCGGCTTGTCTTTGACCGCCTCAGCCGGAATAGCGTACTCAACGTCGAAAAAGTTGGCTTGTTCCTGCGGGCCGGGACGATTGATCATCTGTTCGCCAACTTTCTTGCCGTCCACCTGCACTTCGAACTGCCGCCTGGCTTGCTCGTCACTTCTATAAGTCACGACGAGGGTCATCGGGTGCTTCGTGTCCACTGGGAGATCAAAGGAGAACCAGGTGGCCGCACGCCGGCCGCCGCGATCCTGCGTCCGAACTGGCTGCGACTCCTCGCCAGCCTGGTAATTGAAGTCACGCTCCATCTGCATTTCTCCAGGTTGCGCGTAACCGACGGTCGCGGCAGTCAGCTTCTGTTGCTTTGCCTGCTCGGCCGCCAATTGGCCGGCGCGTTTGTCCCAATCGGCATTGGTCATGATGTCCCAGTAGATGCCGTAGCGCTTGTCATGCATCTTGAAGAATGGAATGAACGTGACGTCGGTATTCGGCCCTCCGGTCGGCGAGCGGCTGCTGGCTTTGAACGTGCCTGGGGCGCCGGCGACCGGTAGCAGCCATTTGTCGACGGATTTTTCGTCGCTCACGAAGATGGGGTAATTCGGCGGTGGTCCACCGCGCGCGCCGCTTCGGCCGCGGCCGCGAGGCGTCGAATTCATGGAACTCATGTCACCAGCGAGCACCAGCGGTCCCCACATGAGAGCGGCCTTGTCCGGATTGTCGGGGAGTGTCGCTTTCCAGAGAGTTTTGGGAAGCGCGAGAGCGACCGTATCGCCGGTCTTCCAAGTGCGCTTGATTTCGACATAGGAATCCGGCTTAGGCAGATTTCCCATCGCCTCCCCGTTGACCTTAAGCTCAAAACCGTCGGCCGCCCAGTAAGGCCGCCGAATGCGTAGTGTGAATTCCTTCGGAGAATCGACCGTGACTTTGAGAGTTGCCGCGTCCCCCTCGGGAAACGAAGTATCCATTTGCAATGTCACACCTTTGGACTTCCAGTCGGCGGCGCACGGAGCGAAGAGATTGACCCAGAGTTCGTTGCCCGATTCGTAAAATACGCCGTAGCCGTGAAGCGCATGACTCTCCATGCCGGTGCCGACGCAGCACGTAAAGCTTTCTCCGGCTCCAAGCATCGTCTGATACTCCTGCATCACGCCCTGACCCACCGGGACCATGTAGGAGGTTTGCCCGGTCTCCGGATTGATCGACGCCAGAATGTGGTTGAAGAGGGCGCGCTCGTGAAAGTCGGCGTACCTGATGTCAGGGTCGATTCCAAACATTTCTCGCGACATCTTCAGCATGTTATAAACGTTGCAGGACTCCGCGGTCCGGCCTTCAATCATGGGATTAAGCACGTCGGCATGGCCGAAGTATTCATTTCGGCCGTGGCCACCGGTCGCAAAGCTGTGGTGAAATGCTACTTCTTCAAAGAAGAACCGGGCCGCCTCACCGTCCAGCTCATTGCCCGTGTACACGTAACGCATCAGCTCGCCAAGCAACTTGGGAACCAGCGTGTTGCCGTGCTTGCCATTGAGGATATCGTTTTTCTCCGCCAGCGGGTTCACGATCGCTTTGTGCTCGAACTTATCGGAGAGGGCCAGCCAGCGCTTGTCGCCAGTGTCCGCATATAGGTCCGCAAGGACCTCGTTCATGCCGCCAAATTCGGTGGCGAGCATTCGCTGGAGCTGGTCATCAGTCAAGTTCGCCAGAATACCATCGACCCAACTGGCGAGTTTTTTCTCGACCTCAAGCGAGGTGCGGTTTCCCGCGATGCGATAGGCATCGCGCAGACCGGCGAATATCTTGTGTTGCACGTACCAGGGAGACCACATCCCGTTGAGGTCGAAGCCGCCAGAACGAATCGTGCCCTGGGATAGCTTTTGAAAGAGCGCTTTGCCGTCAACGAGCTTCTGATCGCCACGTCCGGCGCCTCCCCCGCTTGGGCCCGCGCTGCCCATGAGGCCGCCGATGTAGCCGTCGCCCTGCTTATCTTGGATCTCCCGGAGTTCATTCACCACGGTGTCGACGCGATCTTTGAAACGCGAATCACCGGTGGCCGCGTACATATAACTGATCGCCGAAAGATAGTGTCCCGCGATGTGGCCAGTGAGCTGCCTGCCGCCGCCATCCCATCCGCCGTAGCCACTCTTCGCTTTGGGCTCGAGGCCAGCGCGGACCCGAAGGTAATACAGCATCCGATCCGGCTCAAGCTTCAGAAGATACTCGGCGTCCAGATCCTGCGCGTGCTTGAGAGGCCCACCGGTCAGCCGCACGTCCGCCAGCGGCAACGGCGTCGCCTCGTAAGGCACTGCCGGCTTGATCGCCAGTGCCGCG
>DASZFO010000272.1 GCA_035939775.1 Pirellulales bacterium
CGTACTCGGCGCTGTAACCCGCACCGCGCGCGGCCCCAAGGAGACGCCGACCCTTCTGCAGGGTTAATTCCGCTGCTCGAACGAATGCGTGCCGACGGTAGGCTTCGACCGGATTTCGCTCGCTGACCGCCCATTCCGCGAGCGGCGTGATGACTAGGTCGTGCTCGACGCGAGCAAGATCTGGCGACGTGTCTTCCTCGTGGCCGGGCCGCGAGCTGACGAAGTCAGACAGCTCGCGGGAGGAGTCGGCCTGCGTGAAACCGTTACCGGACGTCTGCTCCGCCCAGCGGGCGAGCTGAACGAAATCGTCTTCGATGTCATCCTTCAGCAATTCGACGGCGGCCGCCAGATCGCCGGCCTCGGCGACTTGCCTAAGCCGATCAATCCAATTGGTGGGAGGCTTCCAAACGCACACGCCGTGGACCGGCAATCGGGAAGATCGCTGAAGCTCTTGGAGGTGCCGTGCGACATTCAAGACGCTCTGTTGATCGACGATATCAAGAAAAGCAACGGAAAAATTGACCAGCACTAGCGCGAGTGGCACCGAATTGGGCGCCTCAGCCAGCTCGGGCGCTTCCGCCCGAACGCCTTTCTCGTCCGCCAGCACATCGTCGTCATCATCGAAGCCGTCGTCGCCGGGGTCGGATCCCTTATTACCGTCGTCGTTCTCGGCCGCCCGCTCGTCGACATCGCCCACTGCGTCCTCTGCATCGTCGCCGTCCCCTCCGCCGTCGCCGTTTTTCTCGAAGTCATCGGCCATCTTCTGAACGAGCGCCTCGATCTCCTCATCGGAATAGGGCAGGCGCCTATGCGGATCCGTCGGCGGAATGAGTACATGCGTCTTTTTGAGTTTCTGGAGTTGCTCGCTCGTCGGATAATAATCGATGTCCGTTGGCATAGCGGCGGCATCATTTTCAACAGTTGGCCGAATAGATTGCTCCTCGACTTCCAGATCGACGTCAAAAAGCCGCCTCAACGTCTCAGTCTGCTCACGAGTGAGACTCTCCAACCCGGCAGCGGCGATGGCGGGCACACCCAATTTGCGAAACACCAGAACATCCGCCATCGTCTCGACCACGAACAGCGTCCCGCCCCACTGGCGAATAAGAACTTGAAGAGGTTCATCGCCGAGAGCGGCAACCCACGCCGGTTGGCCGGCGAGCGAGGCGGATCCGCCTACGAGAACGTCGCTGATTTCCCCACCGGCGGTCGGCCGTATCGCGGCGATGCACCGTCGGTTCTGCAGCAGTTGCGGGCTCAAGGCGAAGCTGCGACCGGAGCCCCCTTGGACGACCCCCGCATCCTTAAGCGCTTGGGCGGAGAACTTCTTTTTCAACCGGCGAATGACCGTCTTATCATCATCGGGCAGACCGACGAACGCGGCATCACCTTCGCCGACCCACGGCGCCGGCAACAGGGTCCGTGTGCCGAGTTCGAACAGACAATCGAATACTGATGTATTTGCGTCTCGCATCGAATTATCAGAACGGGTCGTCGGTTCTCCAATCGTAGGTCTTCGGCGACTGCTGAATTGGTTGAGCTTCCGGAGGCGGCGACTTCCCCTCGGCCGCTTGCGAGTGCCTCAGCGCGCGGCGCGCCAACTCCTTCTGCGGGTCAAAACTGCGGAAGTCCTCGGCGTGGTCGATACCGTATTGGACGAGCGGATGTACCTGAATCGCTGGTCCAGTCCGTCGAAGTTCCTCCGCTTCGCTCCGCGAAAGGACGTGCACCGGCATATTCATGAAAACTCGCTCGACGTTCGCCGTAAACTCGTCTGTGCGTTCGCCCAGCACATCTTTGTCGCGGAGCAGCGCCAAGATTTCGCGGTTGCGGCCGCCGGAATTTGACCTGCCGCCGCGGTCATTGGCTCCAATCCACGCCTCGACGAAAGTCTTCATCAACAGGCCTTCTCGGGCCAGTGTGTTGAGTCGTCCAGCGCCTTGTCCCCGGTCGCCCCCCAAAACACTATTTAAGGCTGCGCTGCCGGCGACGTAGCCGATCAGTTTCCAACCTTGATCGATCCATTCGTAATGCCGCGCGTCGGTTACCCTGATAAGTCGCCCGAGAATGAAGTCAGGTCTCGCTAATCGCGATCGGACGTCGAAGTACACGGCTTCGAACCGGTTAACAGCCGTTGCACTCAGGCCAATTCGCGTTGCAATTTCGCACGACGGGGCGCCGGTTACGAGCCGCGCTTCAAGGACGCGACGGAGCGTTTGATCGGCGTCGACGAAGATGCGATGCGCCACGTCGAGCGCGCCAAACGACTTCGCAAGCGCCTCCAAATCAGATGGTCGACGGCAAGCGCCACGTCGCAAAAGATAGTGGCCGACGTTCGTGGTCCAGCTGTCCCAACGGCGCTGAGGCAGACCGCGCCGCTCAGCGACCCGTTTGGCCGCCAAACGATAGCGCCAATCCGTAGCTCGCAATAGATCGTTCGCCGTGCTCATGGTTCGCGCCGTCCTTTGCGCGAGTCCGCTTCTCGGTGAAAACTCCCAAGTGCGGAACAGAAACTATCAGACGTCGCCTCATGCGACGCTCTATCGACTCTAACGCGGCTTTGTTCCGTTCTCAAGTGCAATCGGGGCCCATTCACAAAAAAATCGTTCCACGCGCCGGCCGCGGTTGTCATTGCGGAAATCGCATCTTTGAGGCGCCACATTCGACTCGAATATGCCATGTTGGCAAGTCTCATCAGGACGGTTCTCGAGACGCGATCGGGCTGTGAGCCAGAGGGCGCGTTTGGCGCGTTCTTGAACAAGGTGACGATCAACCGAGTGCGTTTCGACGTATTCCACCGAAGCACGCGCGGCGCCGATTGAAAAAAGGCAGAGCGCGTTGGTGTCGATCCAACGCGTACCAAATGACCTTACGACTCGCCAGTTATGTTTCGACCTTTAGTGCAGCCACGT
>DASZFO010000273.1 GCA_035939775.1 Pirellulales bacterium
GATTGAAAAACGAAAAGCCGATCCACGGGGACCAGCGTGTCAAGTGACCGGGCAACGGGGCGCACCGAGGCGGTTTTCCTCCGGTTGTTCACCGTCCCGTATCGGCCGCAGCCGCTGGTGCGTGAGTTTCTTTCCCGCGCGCAGACGCAGGAAGGGCCGCTGGCCATAGTGACGGCGGCCGTGCCTGACGCCCGCGAGAGCGAGCGGTTGTTTGGCGTGCCGATCGCGCGGCGCGGCATTCAGCCCGTCTATTTGCGAATCGTCAATCGAGGTGGGTTGCCGCTTCGGCTGCACCTGGTGAGCATCGATCCGAGCTACTACACGCCGCTCGAGGCCGCCGCCGCCAATCACTTTTCGATCGCCAGGCGGCTCTCCGCTTTCGGGCTGATCGGCTGGCTTTTCTTCCTGCCGCTTTTGTTGCTGATTCCGCTGAAACTCATAACGGCGCGCCGATCGAACCGGCGAATGAACGAGTTTTTTCAGGGCCAGGCATTTCACTTGCGGCCGATTCCTCCCGGCGGCGAGTCCGAGGGATTCGTGTTCACCCGGCTCGACGCGGGGACGAAGACTGTCCGCGTCTGCCTGCACGCCGCCGGCAATTCGCTCTATGTGGCCAAGCGAATCGCCGAGGCCAGCCCGACCGTGCAGTCGGCCGTCGCGCCGATGGAGTCGGCAGCAGCGGGCATCGCGCAGCCGGCGGTCGATTTCACGTTTTCGATCCCGGTGCCGGGCATCGCGGCCGACTATCTTCGCCGCGACTTCAGCGCGCTTTGCCCCGCCGGGTCGCTCGTCGCGTGCGATCTCTTGTCATTGGTCGAGCATCTCCGTGCCCTGCCGCCGGCAACGAGTAATCATCGAGGGACCGGCTCCGGCGATCCGGTCAATCTGGTCGTGGTTGGCGAGTTCGAGTCGATTCTCGGGGCATTCGCCCCGCGATGGGACGAAAGCGAAACGATCACATTGGCGACCTGTTGGCGGACGGCGCGGTCGTTTCTGCTCGGATCGGAATACCGTTATTCCCCCGTTAGCCCGCTCTACTTGTTGGGCCGCAGCCAGGATGTAGCGCTGCAACGAATCCGGCGTTCGATCAACGAGCGGATTCACCTGCGGCTGTGGCTGACGCCGCTGCGGTTCGCGGCCAAGCCCGTCTGGGTCGGGCAGGTGAGCCGCGATATTGGCGTGCGGTTTACGCTCAAGACCTGGAACCTGACGACGCATCGCATCGACCCCGACGTGGACGAATCGCGCGACTACGTCTTTCAGGATTTGTTCGAGGCCAAGGCGATCGACGCCGCCGGTTATGTGGATGGCGTCGGCCGCTGCGATTCCACGGCGCCGCGGCGGAACCTCACCGGCGATCCCTATTTCACCGACGGCAAGCGGGTCGCGGTCCTGCTCTCGACGCCGGGGGCTTCAATAGACGCCAACGCCTGACGAACGCTGCGGAGGGCTAAACCGCAAAGCGATCCGTTCGCTAGGGGCGGATTATCGAACGTTTTCCTGCGAACGCCTAACAACCGCTCGCAGCAGCATTTGCGCCTTCCCTCGCTCCTCTCGCATCGCGGAGGAAGAGGGAGAAATCGTTGGCGGCTCAAGGGTTTGTGGCGTGTGCTAGTCTTTCATGGTCTGAAAGCAAAGACGGGCTCGCTCCCGTCTGGCAAACGCTTATCCCTCGCGAGAAACACTCTATGTCAACCGCCGATCTGCAGTCGCCCCCCGGCCTGCGTTCGCCGAATCGGGCGTCGTACGAGGGCGCGATTCACGCTGCGGACGAGGCCCCGGCGCAAGCGACTTTGTTTCGCCCTGCGGCCCTCGTCGGCACGCTGAGCCAGACGGCCAAAATCATGTTGGTCGACGACGAGCCGGTGAATGTCAAGGTCGTTCAAAAGCACCTCAAGATTGCCGGGTATCAGCATTTCGTGACGAGCACCGATCCGGTCCCCGTCATGGAAATGATCGCCCGCGAGATGCCCGATGTCATTCTCATCGACGTCATGATGCCGGTGATCAGTGGATTGGATATCCTGCGCATGGTGCGCGAAGATGAACGATTGGCGCATATCCCGATGATCGTGTTGACGGCAGCCGACAACACGGAGACGCGGATGGAGGCCCTGAACCTCGGCGCGACGGACTTTCTCGGCAAGCCCCTCAATACGGCCGAACTCGTGGTGCGGGTGCGCAACGCCCTGTTAATCAAGGCACACCACGATCACCTGAAAGGCTACGCGGAAGAGTTGGAGCATCAAGTTCGCCGGCGCACTGCCGAGTTGGCCCGCTCGCGGTTGGAGCTGATCCATTGCCTGGGGCGCGTCGCGGAATACCGGGACAACGAGACGGGCCGACACGTGATCCGGGTGGGCCGATACGCCGAGATCATCGCCTGGAAGCTGGGGCTGGATGAACCGACGATCGAGCTGATCGCCCATGCGGCTCCCTTGCACGACATGGGAAAGGTCGGCATCCCGGACAACATCCTGCTCAAGCCCGACAAACTCACCCCGGATGAGTTCGAAATCATGAAGCGGCACGTCGTCTTCGGCAAGCATGCCTTCGAGCCGATGTCGCCAAACGAATGGCGAACGTTCAAGTCGCACACGTTCTTGGGTGAGATGATCATGGATGTCGAAAGTTCCCCGATCATCGCGATGGCGGCCCAGATCGCCTTGACCCACCACGAGAAATGGGACGGCACGGGCTATCCGGCCGGGTTGGCCGGAGACGACATTCCGCTGGGCGGGCGGATCACGGCCGTAGCCGATGTTTTTGACGCGCTGAGCAGCAAGCGCCCCTACAAGCCGGCATTTCCCCTCGAGAAGTGCTTTACCGTTATCAAAGAGGGGAGCGGCACCCATTTTGATCCGCGGATCGTCGAGGCGTTTCTGTCGTGTCGCGAGGACGTCGTGCAAATCCAAATCGAGCTTGCCGACGTCGAGTAGCCTTGCGGCCTCGAATCGGCCAAACCACTTAATCATCCACAATTTGGAGACCTGATATGCCCATCATGCCCAACTCTCGGTCGACGCGGCGCCAGCGGCTGTCCAGCAACTTCGGTCATGGCAGCCCCGCGAGACTGCTTCTGCTGCTCACCTGTGTCGTATCGCCGCGGGCGACCGCCACGGCAGCGGAGCCGCCTGCCAAACCCATCGTGCTGGGAATGTCCACGGCACTGAGCGGTCCGGCCGAAGGGCTGGGACAGGGCGTGCTGGCCGGTGTGCAGGCCGCCCTGGACGAGGTCAATCGACAAGGCGGAATTCGCGGTCGCCAGACGCGGCTGATCGCCTTGGACGACGGCTACGAGCCGAATCGGACCGGGCCCAACATGCACCGGCTCATTGAGCAAGAAGGGGTCGTCGCCGTGATTGGCAACGTCGGCACTCCGACGGCCGTCGTCGCGGTCCCGATCTGCAACGAAACGAAGACGCTGCTGTTCGGGGCTTTTACCGGCGCAGGGGTGCTTCGCAAGACCCCGCCCGACCGCTACGTGATCAACTATCGCGCCAGCTATGCCGAGGAGACGGGGTCCATGGTGGACGCCCTGGTCAAGGCGGGCCTGCAGCTCGACGAGATCGCTTTCTTTACGCAGCGCGACGCTTTCGGCGATTCGGGATTCGCCGGCGGCGTGGCCGCTCTGCGGCGGCACGGATTGAAAGACGAAACGAACGTGGTTAACGGGCGCTTCGAGCGCAATACGACCGCGGTCGAAGGCGCGCTGGCCGAAATCCTTAACGCGAAAACGCCCGCCCGAGCGGTGATCATGGTTTGCCCCTATGCCCCTGCCGCGAAGTTCATTCAACTGGCGCGCGGCTCGGGTCTGAAGACGTTGTTCCTGAACGTCTCGTTCGTGGGCGCCGAGAACCTAGCCGGCTCGCTGGGGGCTGCTGGCGAAGGTGTGATCGTCACCGAGGTGGTGCCGCACTACGAATCCGATTTGCCACTGGTGAGCAAGTACCGTGCGGCCCTGGCCGCCTCGAACGAAGCTTTCAAACCTTCCTTCACCTCGCTCGAAGGTTATGTCGATGCGCGCATCCTGCTCCGCGCACTCACCGATGCCGCGGGGCCGTTCGACCGCGAGGGAGTGGTTCGCGCCGTGGAGGGATTGGGATCGTTCGACGTGGGGCTGGGTGAGCCGTTGCAAGTCGGCCCGCTCGCGCATCAGGCCAGCCACCAGGTCTGGCCAACCGTGATCCGCGATTCCAAGGTCCGATCGATGGACTGGAAGGACCTGAAGGCGCTGCTGCAATGACTTGGATCGATTAATGACGAACGGTGCGGAACCTCGGGGGAGGCGTTCATGACCGACGAAAAACCTACGCACGTGACCGCGGCCCGAGCGCCACGCTTAGTTTGGACCGTGATCGCCGTGGGACTCACGGCGGGCAGCATGATGCTCGTCGCCTTCGCGATCTGCACGTTTCGTGCGCGCACCAACCAGTCCGCGATGCACGGGGTCGCCGAAGACCTGGACCGAATGCTGGGCAGCATCAACGAGGTGCTGGCCCGCGCGCAGCGCGACACCTCCACCCTATTGTCTGGTCGTGAACCGGACTACGCCATGTTGCCGGCGGCCGAGGTGATGCAGCCGGCGATGAACCGCATCAACCAAGCGATCCAATCCGGAACCGCCCCCGCATCGTCCGCTGCCGTGTATGGCGCGCTGAAGGGGGTCGTGGATTGCCGCGATGAGGCGCAGCGATGGTCGCGCGGGCACCTGGCCGCGGACGCCAACTATGCTATGGCGGAAGCCCACGTCGACAGTGTCTTAGCACACGTCCGCGAAGCGCTGGAGCAGGCGGCCGGCAGCGAACGGCTGCGGAGGGCGATGTTGGTTCGCAAATTCCGCTCCGCGGGTAAGGATGCCACTCCGCAGCTTGTGGAAAGCCTGATCGCTCCCAGCCTTCAATCCGATTCTCTGGCCGACGTGCAGCGCCAATTCGCCGACTTGGCGCTGTTGATCGAAGAAATGCAAAACGCGGCCAGCCCCGATCGGCTCCGCGATTTGAAGGACAACGAATTTCGTCCGGCGCTGTCTCGCTTTCGCCTGGAGATTTCCAAGGTGGCGGCAGTCGACCGCGCCCAAATTCCCCAGGCCGCGAAACTCTGCGACGATCTGATGAGCGCCGTCTTCGGCGCCGGCGCGTCGACCGACGACGAGCACCAGACGATCGTCACCAAGGAGGACGGCTTTTATCACCAGTGCGCAGTGCGCTTGCTATTGGACCGAGCGCGCACGGAAAACCGAAACCGCCTTACGGCCGCGGTGACCGCCGCCGACGGCGCGCGGCTCGAGTTCGAAAAACCAATTCGGAATCAGATCCAATCGCTGGCGGCGAAATCGACCGCGGGCTTCGAGAACGCGTGGTACACGGTCGCGTTGGTCGCCTCGATCTGCGGTTTGTTGTTCGTGTCGCTGTCGCTCAAGGTCGGCGCGATACTTCGCCAACAGTTTCGCAAGATTCTCGCCGACAGCGAGGCGATTCGGGCCGGCGAGGAGATGCGCTTCGCCAAGGAAGCCGCCGAGGCGGCCAACGTGGCCAAGAGCCGGTTCTTGGCCAATATGAGCCATGAAATCCGCACGCCGCTCAACGCGATCATCGGCTTCGCCGACCTGCTCCACAGGTGCGGCGACCAATGCGACTCGACGGAGCGCGAGGACTATCTGCAAACCATTCACACCAGCGGCCAGCATCTCCTCGGGCTCATCAACGACATCCTGGATCTGTCAAAGATCGAAGCGGATCAAATGCTCATCGAGCAGGTCCGCTGCTCGCCGCATGAAATCATCGGCGAAATCGTCTCCGTGCTCCGCGTCAAGGCAGTGGAGAACGGCCTGACCCTGGAGTACCAATGGCGCGGGGGCGTGCCCGAAACCATCTGCACCGACCCCGCGCGATTCCGGCAGTTGCTGATGAATCTCGTCAGCAACGCCATCAAGTTCACCAAAGTCGGAGCGGTCCAAATCCTGGCCGAACTCGTTCCTGACCAGCATGATCCGCGGCTGGTAGTGCGGGTCGTCGATTCCGGCGTCGGCATCCATCCCGACAAATTCAGCGATATTTTCAATCCGTTCGTGCAAGCCGATAATTCGGTGACGCGCCAGTTCGGCGGCACCGGCCTGGGTCTGACGATCAGTCGCCGGATTGCCCAGGCCCTGGGGGGCGAGATCAGCGTCGCGAGTGAAGTCGGCAAGGGAAGCACGTTCACCGTGACGATTTCCACCGGGCCGCTGGAGGGCATAGCGATTCTTGAGGCCCCTGCCGCGGACGGCCTGAAATGCCCGCGACGATTGACGCAAGACGCGCTGCCATCGCTCGAGGGCGTTCGGATCCTCTTGGTGGAGGACGGCGAGACAAACCGCAAGCTGATCGGACTCGTGCTCAAGCGCTCCGGCGCTTTAATCACGATGGCCGAGAACGGGCGGATTGGCGTCGATCGGGCGATGAAGGACCCGTTCGATTTGATCCTGATGGACATGCAGATGCCGGTGATGGACGGCTATACCGCCGCCAGTCTGCTGCGGCATGAGGGCGCCACGGTTCCGATCGTCGCCTTGACCGCACATGCCATGAAGGGAGATGAAGCCAAGTGCCGCTCCGCCGGCTGCTCGGGCTACCTCACCAAACCGATCGACCCCGATTTGCTCGTCAGCACGATCGCCGCGATGGCGGGGGCAAAGAGAGGCGAATCCGTGTCGGCGGACAAAAAGGGGTCGGGAGTCTTTTCTCAAATTGCGGCTCACGCGACCCAGCAAGGCCAAGAAAAGACTCCCGACCCCTTTTTTCCCAAAGAGAAGGCTCCCGACACGTTGTCTCCCGAAAGCGCGCCGGTGTACTCGACCCTTCCCATGGACGATCCCGAGTTCCGCGAGATCGTTGCGGATTTCATCGTGCGCCTAAACGATCAACTAAGCGCCATGCAGCGGGCGCTGGAAACGGAGAACTACAAGGAATTGGCGGGCCTGGCCCACTGGTTGAAAGGCTCTGGCGGCACCGCCGGCTTTCCGGCGTTCACGCAGCCTGCAAAAGCCCTGGAAGCCCTGGCAAAAAACCGGAAATGCGGCGAGATCGAGGCCGCGCTCGCGGAGCTGCGCCAATTGGCCAGTCAAATTCGGATGCCACCGCTCGACGAGCAGTGCATTGCTCCGCAATTCTCCGGAGCGAAATAGATCGTTTATTTCCCGACCACCAATACCACGAACGATCCCGGCTCGAAGGCCCGCCGCTCGCCCGCCTTCGGTTTGGCCGTGACGAGCAACACGTTGTGCGTCTTGGGGTCGAGCGCCATCGTGCGGGCGCCGGCTTGAGTCGCCACGGTTTCCGCGACGTCGAGCTTGCCTTCCGGATCTTCGCGCACGACGGTGAGCGTGCCATCGCGATTCGAGCTAAAGGCTAGATTGGTGTCCAGATCGAAGGCGCAAGCATCGGTCCCCGCGCCGATGGGCGCGGTCCCCACGACCTTCCCGGTGGCGGTGTCCAGGGCGATCATCTTCTGGTTTCCGCAGGTGGCGAAGACGCGGCCGCGGGCCCGGTCGATCGCCATGCCGGACGGCTCCTCGCCAGGGGCCACCGGCCAGCGATGCAGCACGGTCAGCTTGTTCGCATCCAAGGCCGCGATTTCACTCTTGTCTTCCAAGTTGACGAAAATCTGGCCCTTTCCGTCGGAGACCGGAAACTCCGGCTTCCCGCCAAGTTCGATCGTGCCGACCACTTTCCCTTTTTCCGGATCGATGGCCGTGGCACTTCCGCTGGCGTTGAATGTGAAGACCTGATTCGTGGCCGGATCGAAAAGAATCGCGTCGGGCCGCTTGCCGACGTCGATCCGGGCGATCTCGGCCAGCGATTTCAAATCGAATACGCATACGGTCGAATCGCCGCCGCACGATGCGAATCCGCGATCCAGTTTCGGCACGAGGGCCACGCCATGCACGCCGGCCGTCTTCGGCACTTCGCCGACCAGCGCCTCCTTGTCCACGTCGAATACCGTCACTCGATTCGACCGCGCGATATACAACCGTCGCGTGACCGCGTCGAACGTCAGGTAGTCCCATCCTCCGTCACCGCCGACGGAAATCGTCTTAATCAGGTGATAGCTTGGCGCGGCCGGTTCCGCCGCAAAGCTACTGCTGGTGATCAACAGACCAAGTGCAAACATCAAGCATGCGCTAATTCGTTTCATGGCGGGCCTTCCTGTTTCTGGCGTGAGCTTGGGGCAGTGAACGAGGCTGGTTACTTGGAAATTCTAGCTGGTCGCAGGGGTGCGGCCTAGGATCTTTTGTTCACGAACGACCGCCGTCCAGCGGTGCATGCGAGTCAACCCAATCGGGTTGAAAACATAGCTGGCTGGATCGATCATTTGTGGCCGATTTCCAGCTTTCCGCGATAGAAATCATCGAATAGCGCGAACGCGTCGGGGTCATACGCCTTCAGTCCGTCACGACCGACGGCGGGTTTCTCTCCTTTCATGTGCAGATCGCCGTGCGTTCCCCAATACCACATGGACAGCTCGGCGAAAAACTCGTCTGGATTGCTAGCCGCATAGCTGCCGACCCACTGGCCTTTAGCGAGCGAGTGCTTTGACTGCTCGTCGAATTTGTCGCGAACCGAATCCGGAATCCCGTGATTTCGGATGCAATGCGCGAATTCGTGAACGCAAATGTCTCGGCCCTTGTATCGGTCGTCGGCTAACCGCAGAAGGTTCTCCTCGCCGCAGGACGTCAGCAATCCACCCAGTCCGCGGGTCCGCTGATCCACTGTCAGATTTCCATCGAACGGCTTTCCCTTGAGGCGACGGTGCTCGGGCAGGTCGGAGGTGACCTGGTTCTTGCCAATAATGTGCAACTCGGCGCCGGCGGTGCGCAGATTATGACGAACGGCCGGCAGCTTTTCGAGCATCATCGCCAACCGTGCCTTCGCCTGAATGAGAGCCTCATCCGAAACATCCGCATGGGCCTTGATCGGAATGCCGTCGTAATGGAGCAGCTTCGAATAGAAACCGCGCTCGGGCGGGTCGATGGCTTGGATCTTCGAATTCTGTCCGCTGTCCGACTTTGACCCGCTCGCGGCGACGTCGTTCGCATCGTCCGCCAGAGCAACGATCGTCCCACTGATCTCGCCACGATCGGAAGCCTCTGCCGGTTGGAGTAGAGAGCCAGCAGCCCCAAAGAAGAGAGCGAAAATCGTGAGTCCGGGTATTGGTTTCATCCGCAAACTCCTTGTGCGACGAGCGGATCGGGAAGCACCTGTTCCGGGACCGCGGCGAGTAGATTTAGAGCCTATCCGAGAACCGCCTGGGCAAAGGGGACAGTCCCCGTTTTGCTGCGCGGACTGCGCAAAAGGGGGACAATCCCCGGCGGCTCTCGGATAGGCTCTTAGCTACGCCAATACATCCTTCGCCGCCATCGATAGTTTAGCAGCGAGAATTCGTGGCAAGAAGCGCCCCAGCAGCGGAGCCAATCACGGACGCATATTTCGGTGGCCATCATTGGCAAGCGCTTGACCGATCCCCGTTAATCGTAGTCAAATAGCAGTTCGGCAAGGATGACGTTCTCCGGCGCCGTCACGAAGCTGCTGCCGCCGGATCAGGTTGAAAGACATCCGATGGGTCACGAGCATCACGAAGTGCTCTTGGAATCTAAGGGGGCTGAGACTGCGCGGCGCGCGAATCCACCGACATTCAGCGCGACCGAAGAACGGGTGCTGGTGTTCGCCCCGAACGCCGCCGATTCGGCCTTGAACCAGTCGGTTGTGGCCATCGCGGGACTGGCTTGCCAAGTTTGCCCGGATTTTGCCACGCTGGGAAGTGGATTGGACGAGGGCGCCGGCGCCATCTTGTTGACGGAAGAGGCCCTGGCCGTTGGTGATTTGCGGCCGCTGGTCGCGGCGCTAGGGCGGCAGCCGTCCTGGTCCGACGTCCCCATCCTCATGCTTTCCGAGTCGGGCGCCGACTCCCCGCTTACCGTTCGGGCGATGGAGCTGTTCGGCAATATCACCGTCGTGGAACGGCCCGCTCGATTCACGACCTTGGTCAGCGCCTTGCGATCGGCGCTGCGGGCGCGTCGGCGGCAATACGAATTGCGCGACCAATTGGACGCGGCTCGGCGCAGCACGCAGCAATTGCGGCTGGTGATCGATTCGCTCCCCGTCGTCGTCACCTATGTCGACCGCGATTTCCGCTACCGACTGTTCAATCGCACGCTGTGCGAATGGTTCGGGCTCGATCCCGAGGCGATCCGCGGACAAAAAGTTGGCGATGTGCTGGGCCCGGCCGCCCATGAGCTGGCGCGGCCCAATATGGAGCGAGCGCTCACCGGCGAGACGGTTCATTTCGAGGCGGAGATGCCGTACCGATTTGGCGCGAAGCGGGCGGTCGAGGTGCGATACGTTCCCGACGTTCGTCCCGATGGCGCCGTGGAGGGCTATGTCGGGCTGATCGACGACATCTCCGAGCGCAAGCGGGCCGAGGAGGAGCTGAAGGAGGCGGACCGCCGCAAGGATGAGTTTCTGGCCACGCTGGCCCACGAGCTGCGCAATCCACTGGCCCCGATCCGCAACTCGCTCCATCTTCTTCGGCTTTCCGGCGGCGAGAGCGGATCGGCGGAGAAGCTCTATGAGATCATGGAACGGCAAGTGGGCCACATGGTACGGCTGGTCGACGACCTGATGGAAGTCTCGCGGATCACGCGCGGCAAGATCGAGTTGCGCAAGGGGCGCGTCGAGTTGGCCGCCATGATCCGCGCCGCCGTGGAAACCGCGCGCCCGATGATCGATGGGGCCGGACATCAGCTTGCGATCAGCGTGCCCTCGGAGCCGCTCGTCCTGGAGGCCGACTCGCTACGGTTGGCTCAAGTGTTCGCCAACCTGCTCAACAACGCGGCCAAGTATACACACGATGGCGGGCAGATCTGGCTGACAGCCTTGCAGGAAGGGGACGAGGTGGTCGTGTCGGTTCGCGACTCCGGGGTCGGCATCCCCGCCGAAATGTTGTCGCGAGTGTTCGATATCTTCACCCAGGTCGACCGCACCCAACGGAGTTCGCAGGGAGGATTGGGAATCGGGCTGACAGTGGTCCAGAGCCTCGTCCAAATGCACGGAGGCCGCGTCGAGGCGGCAAGCCCCGGACTCGGCCAGGGGAGCGTGTTCACCGTGCGCCTGCCGCTCGCCCCGCGGGAAGAGC
>DASZFO010000274.1 GCA_035939775.1 Pirellulales bacterium
CAGTGAGTTGACGGGGGGCCTACCGCCGTTCGCGCGTCAAGTCGACCAATTCGCGCAATAGCTGGTTTGCTTCGGTCAACAGCTCTGTCTGTTGGTTGGCACGGCGCATTGACCGTGCCATCAATGCGAGCGCCACGAGTATGAAGCCCACCAAGATCGGGAGGAAGACCAAGTCACGTGTATCCAACATGGGCGCACCTTTGCCAGTTGACGGACTGGGGGCGACGATGGCACACTTCCACTATGCCAAACCGCTCAAGCAAGCCCAAGCGGCCCCGTGATGTAAACCAGCTCGCGAAGCTGATCGTCGATCAGGCTTCGTCCGAGGCGGCTAACTGACCCAGTACCGGTTCTTGAGTTTCGGGCATTCGCCCTTGCAAGATGCGGCGATTCTCCGGACAATTTGGGGCTCAAGAATTTGGCCGACAATCGGCTAAACAAATCCGGCAATCGAAGCGGGAATGAAAACGCGGCGGTATTGGAGAGCGGCGGCAAATGGCTCACAAGAAGGGACAGGGATCGAGCCGCAACGGACGCGACTCGAATGCACAACGACTGGGAGTCAAGAAGTTCGGCGGCCAGGCCGTCATCGCGGGCAATATCTTGATCCGCCAGCGCGGCACCAAGTGGCACCCGGGCCGCAACGTCGGCCAAGGCAGCGACGATACGCTCTTCGCGCTCTCTGACGGCGAAGTCTACTTCGACCGCGGCGGCCGCCGGATCAACGTGCGCCGGCCCGAGACGGCGTAGTTCTCGCTCTTGATCGGGCGATTAAATCGACGGGCTCTCGGCCATCCTAGGCCAACAGTTACTGGCAAGTGGCAAGCACCGGCTCGAGCTAGGTGCAATCTTCGACCATTCCGACTTTGCTAAATCACCGCCGCACTGCGG
The DNA here is from genome assembly GCA_035939775.1 of Pirellulales bacterium. Lineage (NCBI taxonomy): Bacteria > Pseudomonadati > Planctomycetota > Planctomycetia > Pirellulales > Pirellulales bacterium. The sequence goes on from DASZFO010000274.1 coordinate 892, forward strand.
GCCGGTTGAAAACGGATCGGCAGGCGACACGGGCCGAGAACGTTGAACGCCTGACGCGGTTCCCACGGCGTGTCACTGGCCAGCTCGATGTCCTCGAGCCGCTCCAAGAGGTCTGTCAGACCGATCCGGGCCTCGAGTCGGGAAAGCGGAGCCCCGATGCAGAAATGGATCCCGTGCCCGAATGCGATGTGAGGATTGGGATCGCGCGTGATGTCGAAGCGGTTCGGCTCACGAAATTGCCGCGGGTCGCGGTTTGCCGAGCCAATCATCGGCAGCACGAGTTTTCCAGCCGGAATTGTCTGGCCATGCACTTCGACCTCGCGCTTGGTCGTGCGGAAGACCGCCTGCAGCGGCGAGCGATAGCGCAACACCTCTTCGATCGCCGAAGGCAATATCGCTCGATCGGCCCGCAGGCGGGCGAGCTGATCCGGGTGCTCGAGCAACGTCAGCATCGCGTTGTTGATCAGGTTCGTCGTCGTCTCATTGCCGGCCACCAGCAGAAGTTGGAAGAAGCCCAGCATCTCCTCGCGCGTCGGCCGCTCGCCATCAATCTCGGCCGCCATCAGCGTCGACAACAAATCGTCCTGCGGCTCCCGCCGCCGCTCTTCGAGCAAGCCGGCCAGATAGGTCGCCATCTCGGCTTTGATGGCCCCGACCTCACCGGCAAGCTGTGCCAGGTCTCCGCTGCGCGTGACGGTATCCGCCAATTTTAGCGTCACATCGCTCCAGTGCTTGAAGCGCAAGTAATCCGCAGCCGGAATCCCAATCAACGCCGCGATCACCCGCAGCGCCAGCGGCACCGAAAAATCGTCGGCGACATCCAGCGTCGGCAACTTGCCGGCCGTCGAGTCACTCGTCCCTCGCTCGATCGCTTCGTCCAGCAGCTCTTTCGAGAGCTGCCGAATGCTCTGCTCGAGACTCGCAATGACCCGCGGAGTAAAGGCTTTTTGAATCAGACCGCGAAGCTTCGTGTGCCGCGGTGGATCGTAGAAAATGAACCAATCCGGGGGCGGTCCCGAAGAGCCTGGCGGCGTGGCGCGCGAACTGAACGTTTCGGGATCAACGAGCGCCTGCTTGACCCCCTCGTAATCGAAGATCATCCACAAATCGAGCGGCTCATAATAAAGGACGGGAGACGGACCCCGAATCTGCTCGTAAACGGGATAAGGATCACGGCGCATCTCGGCAGAAAACAGATTCAGCATGGCCATGCCAAAAGCCTCCGGCGTGTGCAACCGGCGACAGAAAGTCGCCAACAGAATGGCCCGAACACACTCGCGGCCCGTTGCCGCAGACGATGGCGACGCGGGAGAGCGAATCGCGCGCCAAAAACCGCGCCACTCGCCACCGGCCCGTTTCCTTCAACGAGCGCTCCCGGCTTGCAAACACATCCGGCGGTCGAGATAGTTTCGAACGCGCGATTCGGAG
>DASZFO010000275.1 GCA_035939775.1 Pirellulales bacterium
TGGCCTTCTCAGCGCAGGCCTCCTGTTACGTAAAGCGTTTCTCCTGTGATAAATGACGACTCCGGGGAGGCGAGGAACGCGACCGCGGGCGCGATGTCCCGCGGCTGGCCAATCCGGCCGAGCGGCGTCTGGGCTTGAGCCTGCCGTTCGAAGTCACTTCCTGAGATACCGGTGGCGTGCAGCCCCTCGGTTTCGATCACTCCGGGACCGACCGCGTTGACGCGAATATTGCGCGGCCCAAGCTCCTTAGCCAGTGAGCGCGTGATGGCAGTGATGGCTGCCTTAGTGCCGCTGTAAACGGCCGCGTTGGGAGGGGCCAGTGTGACGGCGACCGAACTAAGGTTAATAACGCTGCCGCCGGCGGAGCCGAAATGCTTGACGGCTTCCTGCGTCGTTAATAGAAGCCCCAAGACGTTGAGATCAAACTGCTTGTGAAAGTGCTCGGCAGTGATCTCCTCCAAGGGGGCGAACTCATAGATGCCGGCATTGTTCACGAGGATGTTGAGCTTGTCATATGCCTTTTTGGTCTCGGCGAACAGACGGCGGATGTCGTCGACCTTGGAAACATCGGCCTGCACCGCGACGGCTTTACCGCCCGCCTTCGCGATGCGCTGAACCACCGCCTCGGCGCCCGCGCGGCTTTTCGCGTAATTGACCACGACCGCTGCACCGGCTGCTGCCAACTGTTCGGCAATTGCCGCCCCGATGCCCTTCGAAGCCCCCGTGACCACGGCGACTTGCCCTGCCAGGTTTTTCGACATGACACGACTCCTCCTCTGTTTAGTGGACAATTTCGCGGAGATTCGCCAGCGCAGTTTGTCGGACCGCGGCCAGCGCGCATCCAAAACGTCCAGCAGGAACCTATGCTCGCCGCCTAAAATCAGCAGATAAGGCGGACATTCGCGATGGAGCAAAGTACATGCCTTTGGCTATGGTTTTTCCCGTTCGGAACGAATCGCTACTAGGCGCGTCGGTCGGCCCGACGTTGGCAGACGTCGGCCGGCATCGTCGAGGACAGGAAGCGAGAATGAACTTCCGAAGGCGACCGAAAGGCAACTGGTGATCGCATCGCAGCCAAGAGTTGTTGCATGGCCCGTCCTTTCATCGTTTATTAGAATTGACGCAAGATTACAACCGACTCGATGCTCCGCCGCCGCTCGCCGAAGAGGGGAACGCTCGTGGCGGCGTCAAGGCACGAACCTGAAGGAGACGTTATGACACCTCTCGGCCTCACCGAACAGCAATTTCAAAAGATGAAGAGCCAACCGGGCTTCATTACTGCATTGGATCAAAGCGGCGGCAGCACGCCCGGCGCCCTGGTCCAGTATGGGATCAAAGAGGGCGCCTGGTCCAACGAAGAAGAGATGTACGCGGTCGTGCACCAGATGCGCACGCGCGTCATCACTAGCCCCGCTTTCAATGGCGACCGCATCCTCGCTGCAATCCTGTTCGAGAACACGATGGATCGCGCCATCGAAAACCGGCCGACGGCCGACTATCTCTGGAATGTCAAGCGGGTCGTGCCGTTCTTGAAGGTCGATAAGGGACTCGCAGCCGAGAGCGACGGCGTGCAGCTCATGAAGCCGATTCCGAATCTCGACGCACTTTTGGTCAGGGCCAAAGCGAAGGGAATCTTCGGCACCAAGGAGCGATCGGTCATCAAGCAAGCCAGTCCGTCGGGCGTCAAGAACATCGTCAACCAGCAATTCGAACTGGCTCGCCAGATCCTGGGCGCCAAACTGGTGCCGATCGTCGAGCCGGAAGTCGACGTTCACTGTCCGAAAAAGGCGGAAGCGGAGCGATTGCTCAAGACGTCGATTTTCGAGCAGCTCGACAGAATTCCGTCGGACGGAGTAGTCATGCTCAAGCTGACGCTGCCGGACCAAGACGATTTTTACGCCGAATTCGTCGGCCATCCCAAGGTCCTGCGCGTCGTCGCCCTCTCCGGCGGCTATTCGCGGGCCGAGGCGAACGACATCCTGCGCAGGAATCACGGCATCGTGGCCAGCTTTTCGCGGGCGCTGCTGGAAGGATTGTCGGCACAACATTCGGACGCGGAATTCAACGCCATGCTGGACAAATCGATCGCGAGCATTTATGAGGCGTCAACCGTCAAATAAGATCCGACGGCGCCGGCGATGGCAACGGCCACAGGATTCACGAGCCTGCTGCTGATTACTGACGTTTTAATCGTAGCGGGCTCGGCTTCCAGTCGCCGTTCATGCGGCTGAAATGTCGGCAATCAACATGACGACCGAGTCCCGGACCATGTTGTACCTTGGAATCGAACAACGCGCTCGCCAGATCACCGTCTCGCTTAGAAACAACCACGGCGATGCCGCGTTGGCTCGGCAGGTCAGAGCGGCTTGCTAGCCGGCTGCGCCCATAGCGCTTGACGGCCAGCGTCAGCCGGAGGCTGCCGAAGTCGAGATTCTGAGCCATTCCTTGGATGCTCCGGTCCGCCCGACCGCCGCGGTTTCGACCCGCTCGGCTGAACGTGGTAACCATCGCCAACTACCCAGCAATCTCTGCGGCGACGGGGGCCCGCGAATCGTGACTTGGAGGCGTCAGCGTACATTTGCTTGCGGCGCCTGTGCGGGCTGATTTGTGGCGGTAAGCCAAGCGAACGGCTAGACTCAAAGCACCTCCATCGCGGCCTCATTCGTGGCGGTGCCGATGAACGAAGTCACCCGCATCTTGTCCGCCGTCGAGCAAGGCGATCCACAAGCGGCCGAGCAGCTCTTGCCACTTGTCTACAACGAGCTGCGAAAGCTCGCCGCTCAGCGGCTGGCCCAGGAAAAGCCCGGGCAGACGCTTCAGGCGACAGCGCTCGTCCACGACGCTTATCTGCGCCTGGTCGGCGGAGACGCCACCCAGCACTGGAACAGTCGGGGGCACTTCTTTGCCGCCGCGGCCGAGGCCATGCGGCGGATTCTCATCGACAAGGCGCGCAAAAAGCAGCGGCTGAAACGGGGCCGTGGATTCCAGCGCGTTGATCTCGACGCCGTCGAAGTCTCCGTCGAGGAGCCGCCGGACGACCTCGTCGCGCTGGATGACGCCCTGACGAAACTCGCTCAAAAGCATCCCGACAAAGCAGCGCTGGTCAAACTGCGTTACTTTGCCGGTCTGACGATCGACGAGACCGCTCACGTGTTGGGTATTTCGCCGTCAACCGCCGATCGCCAATGGACTTACGCACGGGCGTGGCTTTACCGCCAAGTGGCCAGCGACGCCGAGCTGTAAGGCAGTCTCTGATTTCTTCGGATTTGGTTGGGGTCGTTCCGCGCCAAACGGCGCACTGTCTCATGAAGGCCCGCGCAGGCACCGCGCGTGGTGAGGTCGAAAATGGACGAAGCGTCAATTTTTCTGGAAGCGCTGCAAAAACCAGAGCCCGAAGACCGCGCTGCGTACTTGGATGGCGATTGTGCCGGAAACGCGGAGCTGCGGCGCAACGTCGAGATGCTGCTCAAGGCCGACGCGAAAGCCGGCGATTTCTTGAACAAAACTCCGGCCAATGTCGGCCCCACGATCGATCAATCTCCTGCCGATCGCCCCGGCACCGTGATCGGGCCCTACAAGCTCTTGCAGCAGATCGGCGAAGGGGGCATGGGCGTCGTCTGGATGGCCGAGCAAACGCAACCGGTACAGCGCAAGGTCGCGCTGAAGGTCATCAAGCCGGGCATGGACAGCCGCCAGGTGATCGCCCGCTTCGAGGCCGAGCGGCAGGCCCTGGCCATGATGGACCATGTCAACATCGCCCGCGTCCTCGACGCCGGGACCACGGAATCGGGCCTGCCCTACTTCGTCATGGAGTTGGTTCACGGCGTGCCGATCACCCAATACTGCGACGACATCCATCTGACGCCGCGCGAGCGGTTGGAGCTGTTCGTGCCGGTCTGCCAGGCGCTCCAACACGCGCACCAGAAGGGCATCATCCACCGCGACATCAAGCCGTCGAACGTGATGGTCACGCTCTACGACGGCAAGCCGGTCCCCAAGGTGATCGACTTCGGCGTGGCCAAGGCGACCGAGCAGCGGCTGACCTACAAGACGATGTTCACGCAGTTCGGCACGGTGGTCGGCACGCTGGAGTACATGAGCCCGGAGCAGGCGGAGATGAGCGCGCTGGGCGCCGATACGCGCAGCGACATCTACTCGCTCGGGGTGCTGCTGTACGAATTGCTGACGGGCAGCACGCC
>DASZFO010000276.1 GCA_035939775.1 Pirellulales bacterium
CGATAAGGGTATCCACCTGAAAATAATTGTCAATCATTGCGGCAGACGGGGGGATACAGGCGTACTGCGAAAACTTTTCGGGGCCGCGAGCAATTCCGCTCGCCCGAAAGCGCCGGCGCAGGCAAACGAAACCGTTCTGCCGGATCGCGATGCGAGGCTGGAGCGTCGAAGGTCAGTTCCGCCAAGCGTTTTGGACTGGCGGACAAGACGGCAAAACGGTCTACTCTGCGCCCGATGACCTGGGTCCACAATTACGATCCGCTGGGCAACATCTTTCTCTCAGCGCTCGTGGCCGCCGTGCCGGTCATCGTGCTCCTGGGGTTGCTGGGCTTCTTTCACGCGCGGGCCTACGTCGCCGCATTGTGCGGCCTGGCTTCGGCGATGGCGCTGGCCATCGGTGTCTTCGGGATGCCGGCGAAGTTGGCCGTCGCCGCGGCCGGATATGGAGTCGCCTTCGGCCTCTTGCCGATCGGCTGGATCGTGCTCAATGCGATTTTCGTCTTCGATATCACCGTGCACACAGCCCAATTCGAGATCGTCAAGCAGCAGATCGCTGCGCTCTCGACCGATCGGCGGATCCAGGCGCTCCTGATCGCCTTTTGCTTCGGAGCCTTCATCGAGGGAGCGGCCGGCTTCGGCACGCCTGTTGCCATCTCGGCCGCGCTCTTGGTCGCTCTCGGTTTCAAGCCGCTGCACGCGGCCGGGCTGTCGCTCTTGGGGAACACCGCTCCGGTGGCGTACGGCGGGCTGGGGGCTCCGCTGATTGCGCTCGCACGCGTTACCGAGCTCGACCTCCACACGCTGAGCGCGATGGTTGGGCGACAGCTCCCGTTCTTTTCATTGATCGTTCCCTTCTGGCTCGTGATTGTGCTAGCCGGTTGGCGGAGGACACTCGAGGTCTGGCCGGCTTGCCTCGTCGCCGGCGCGAGTTTCGCCGCCGGCCAGTTTTTGATGAGCAACTACCACGGCCCCTGGCTCGTCGACATCGTGGCGGCCATCGTTTCGGTGTTGGCCATGGTCACGCTGCTGCGGTTCTGGCAGCCGCGAACGTCCTGGCAATTCGCGGACGAGGAGCCGATCGTCGTTTCGCATCCCTCGCGTCGCGAGTCGCTCGTGGCCTGGATGCCTTGGGTGCTCTTGTGCGTCTTTGTCTTTCTCTGGGGTCTGCCGGCGGTAAAGACGGAGCTTGATCGGATCGGGACGCGGCGGATTCCGGTCCCCTATCTCGACGAACGCGTTGTCCGCGTGCCCCCCGTTGTGCCGGCGCCGAAGGCGGAGGAGGCGGTCTTCCAGCTCACGGCGTTGTCGGCGACGGGGACGGCCCTGCTCTTGGCGGGGATCGTCGGGGGACTGTGCCTTGGGGTCACTCCCGTCAACCTTGTGCGCATTTACGGGCGGACGCTACGACGCGTGAGCACGTCTCTCTTGACGATCGCGGCCATGCTGGCCCTCGGAATGACGTCGCGCTACGGCGGCATGGACACCACGATGGGACTGGCGCTCGCGCACACCGGCGTCTTGTTTCCGTTCTTCTCGCCCCTTTTGGGATGGCTCGGCGTGGCGCTCACGGGGAGTGATACGGCTTCCAATGTGCTGTTCGGCAACCTGCAGAGCGTGGCCGCCGGCCGCATCGGCGTCTCGCCTATCCTGACTGCGGCCGCCAACAGCTCAGGCGGCGTGATGGGAAAGATGATCGACGCTCAAAGCATCGTCGTGGCCAGCGTCGCCACCAGCACGACGCAGTCGGCAGTGCGACATGCTCCCGTGAGCCCGGCCGACGTCTTGCGTTACGTCTTCCTCCACAGTCTAGGCCTGGCGATCCTCGTCGGCTTACTTGTGTTGCTGCAGGCTTACGTCGTGCCCTGGATGATTCCGTAGAGCGTTTTGCCTGAGCCCGACGGTGCCTGATTCTCCATGGCGCTCGTTGCTTTTGACCGGCGCTTGTGAGCAATGATACGCGTCGTTATAGTACGTGTCGTACTATGCCGCGGACCTCATTATCCTTATTGGAATTCGCCCTTCTCGGCCTGGTCCATGATCGAGAGCCTTGCAGCGGCTACGACCTACGGAAAGTCTTCGCCGACACACCGATGGGCAGCTTCAGCGACAGTCCGGGTAGCATCTACCCCGCGCTGGCACGGCTCGAGCGAGCCAAGTTGATCCGCGGACACATCGAGACAACTTCTTCCGTGCGACGACGCAAACTCTTTCGTTTGACTTCCCATGGACGTCGCGCGCTCAAGCAGTGGCTCCGCAAGCCGATCACTCAAGCCGACATGATTCGCGGCATGCCGGAACTGGCCCTGCGATTTGCATTTTTGGAAAGCGTTCTGGGCCGCAGTTCATGCGTGCCGTTCCTGCAAGGTCTCGAAAAAGAACTCGCTTTTTACGTTCCGACGTTGCGTCAACACCTCGACATTCAGCGAGCGACAAACTCCGTCTCCGCGAGCCTGGCTCTGGAAGGCGGCGTCATGGGCTACGAGAGCCGGCTGGCCTGGGCGCGTCGCGCCCTCGTTCGCCTGAAACGAAAACCAACTCGCCACCGGGCTTCGTGATCTCAACCACCGGAGAGGTTCACCGTGACGAGCCCCATCTCGATGCGATTGACGAATTACACGATTCTGCTGGGCGCATTTTGGGCGCCCACCGGGGCTCTCGATCAACCCCGCGCCGCCGAACTGCCGCGGGTCGCGCCGGCCGAAGTGGGCCTGTCATCAACGAAACTGCAACGGATCAAGAAAATCGTGCAGGTCCAAGTCGACAAGAAGCAGATCGCCGGCGCGGTGATCCTCGTCGCGCGTCGCGGAAAGATCGCTTTTCTCGAACCGTTCGGAAAGCTCGACCTGAAATCGGGCAAGCCGATGCCGCCCGACGCGATCTTCCGCTTTTACTCGATGACCAAGCCCATCACTTCGGTGGCCGCTCTGGTGTTGGTCGAAGCGGGGAAGCTCAAACTCGACGAGCCGGTCGGCAATTACCTGCCGGAACTGAGGGACCTGCGAGTGCACGCCGGCAAGGACCAGACCATCGCGGCGAAGCGCGCCGTCACGATCCGCGACCTCATGCGTCATACCTCGGGCTTCACCTACGGCATGCCCAACGGCTCGCCCGTCGATC
>DASZFO010000277.1 GCA_035939775.1 Pirellulales bacterium
GGGAGTTGTGATCGCCCTGGCTTGTTTTTTCGCATGGTTGCGACCTGTAGGCACCTACAACTCGCATCAAACGCGCACGCTGATCTTGAATCGCTCAGCAGGTATTTCGCTTCATCAGCCGTCCATCTGCTCATGTCGAAAACGCCTTTATCGCGCCGCGGCATCACCGAACGGTGTGCCGTGTAGCAGGCGCGATCGCGGCTCGACGTAGAGGAAGGTCAGCGGCGTAAAACCGTGCGCCACGCGAGTCAATCGCGCAAACGCGCCGGACGAAGCGTCCACTTGGTCGTCGTATCGTCCGTTGGGAAAGATGCAGAGTTCGTCCAGGAAGGCGGCGTTCTTGGATCCCTTGGCGAACTGAGCTTTTCCAAGAAACTGAATCGCGGCGATTGACAGGCCTGAAGGCAAGTGATACTATAAAACCAAATCTAAATAACCAAACTATCAGCACCAATACAAAACGAGAAGCGAATCAGGAGGATTGATTATGGCCAGGCCCCCGGCCAAGGAACTGACGGAGCGAGAACTGGAGGTCATGCACGTCTTCTGGAAACTCGACGAAGCCACGGCCGCCGAGGTGCGAGATGAATTGGCCCGCGGCGGCTCGGATCGCGCCTATACGACTGTCGCGACGCTGGTGCGGATCCTGCTCGACAAAGGCTTTTTGGATCAGCAGCCGGGCGATCGGCCGTTCCGCTATCGGCCGGCCAAATCATACGAAGAAGTGTCGCGGCGCTTGTTGGGCGATCTGGTCGATCGCGTCTTCGCCGGCTCGCGCGAGCAACTCCTTGTGCGGCTTGTGGAGCAGAAGAAGCTCACGGCCAAGGAACGAGCGGCGCTCGAGGCAATTCTGAACTCGCCGGGCAAAGGCGCCTCTTGATCAGACGCAACTTAGAGAACTACGAAGATCACCAAGGACACGAAGGAATCGAATATGAACGCCATCGGCGCGGGTCTGGTGTGGACCGGTGTGCAAGTAACGCTCTTGGTGTTGGCCGGGGGTGTGGTCTACGCCGTGCTTCGGCGCCGCAGTCCCGCGGCCGGGTCGCTCGCCGCGCTGGCCCTGCTGGTCATCGCCATCGGCTTTTCGCTGCTGGCCGTAAGCCCGTGGCCGAATTGGTGGCGACTCAGCGTAGTTTCAGCCAACGCCGCCGAACAAGTAGCGAATGATGCTAAGGCGCCGGATTCCCCGGCGTCATCCGCGAAAACAGATGGCGGGAATACTCGCGAATTGGCAGCGTCGGGCACGCAACCAATCGCGACGGAATCGTTCGACGCCGTCACGTGGGCGCGGACTTTTTGGAAGAACGTCGTCGATGGATTGAACGAGCCGACTCGTTCCGATGCCCCCACTGCATGGCGCTGGCCAAGCTTTGCCGCATGGTTGCTGATCGTGGGTGTCGGTTTAGGCTTCGCGCGGCTGGCGATTGGGCTGTTCGCCGTCGAGCGATATCGGCGGCGGACCACGCCGGTGAACGATGGCCCACTGCTCACTTTGCTCGAAGCGACTTGCGAGCGATTGGAATGCGCTCGTCGGATTGAGCTGCGGGAGTCGCCCGAGATCGTCTCGCCGGCGACGGTCGGCTGGCGGCGGCCGTTTATCTTGCTGCCATTCGAGTGGCGTGAGTGGAGCGAAGGGGAGCGGCGGGCAGTGCTGGCTCACGAAGTGGCCCATGTCGCCCGCGGCGATTTCGCTGGCTGGCTGGCGGCGCAAGTCAGCGTGGCCCTCTATTTCTACAACCCGCTGGTCCATTGGCTCGCGCGGCAGCTGCGGCTCGAGCAGGAGCTGGCGGCCGACGCCTGCGGGGCGGTTGCGGCCGGCGGCAGCGGGGCCTATCTGACGACCCTCGCCGGTATGGCGTTGCGTCAAGACAATCGGAAACCAACCTGGGGGGCGCGGCCATTCTTGCCCGTCCGCGGAACTCTTTTAAGGAGAATCGAAATGCTTCGCGACAGGAAGCCCATCTCAACGTTCACATTCTCGACTCCCAAGCGGATCGCTCTGTGGTCCACGCTCGCCGCCCTCGGCCTCGTAATCGCCGGCCTCCGCGGTCCCGGCGCCGCAACAGCACAAGCCGCTCCTGGCGACGGCGAACTCGGCGTGCAGGGCGCCGCCGATGCCAAGCCGATCGACCTCACTTACGTTCCGGGCGACGCCGCGATGGTCGTTGCCGTCCGTCCCGGCGACGTGATGAAGACGGCCGCCGCCAAGTTAGTCTGGCAAGCCGTACCCGACAGCGAACCCATGAAGATTGAGCGCACGCTCGGATTGCCGATTGCCGACATCGAGTACGTCAAGTTCATCATGGGCGACTTTCCGTCGAATGGGCACAATCCGTTCCCGCGGATCGTGTTGCGGGCTGCGAAGCCGCACGACTGGAGCAAATTCGCGGCTACGATCGTCTCCGATCCGGTCCCCGTCGATTTGCTTGGAGGAAAAAAGTATTTCAAGCCGGCAAAGCCTGTTGACGCGGGGCCCGGAGGTTTCAACCCGCCGCCGTTTTGCTACTTCGCGCCCGATGATCGAACGGTGATCTTTGCGACGGAGCAGGAAATGCCGATTTTGTTCGCCGCCTCGGTCAATCCTGGACCCGATCCCAAATGGGCGCCGACCTGGCAGCGAGCGTCCACGGGCGGTTTGGCTGTCATGCTTAACGTCGAAAACCTTCGTAGACACATCGAACCCTTGAAGCCCGCCTCAGGCGGTCCCGATGCGGCGATCATGGCCATGATGGCGCCTCTTTGGCAGGATGCGAACCGCCTCTTCGTCGGCACCGACATCGCTGACAAGAAGCTCGGCCTGTTGGCGCTGGCCGAATGTCCGTCCGAAGAAGCGGCCGGGCACGTGCAGCAGACAACCCAAGCGCTGATCACTTTCGCGCTCAATGGGCTGGCAATGGCCGACAAGATGGACACGCACGGCCCGGCCGAAATGGTCCAAATCAAGAAGACACTCCTCGGCGCGGCCGACGAATTGCTGAAGCAGGCCAAGGTCTCGCGCGACGGAAGCACCGTCGTCGTCAAGTCGGAAGGGAGCGGTGCGACGGTTCTGGCGGTGGCCAGCATCGCCCTGCCGGCGATCCAAAAGTCGCGCGAGTCGGCTAGCCGCATACAGAGCATGAACAACATGAAGCAGATCGCGCTGGCGATGTTGAATTTTGAAATTGCGACGCGGAGGTTCCCTGCACAGGCGTTCGGGAGGCCGAATGGTGATACACCGCGGTTGAGCTGGCGAGTCAGAATACTTCCCCATCTCGGAGAAGTTGACCTTTACAAGCAATTTCATTTCGACGAGCCATGGGACAGCGAGCATAACAAGACGCTGATTTCCAAGATGCCCGATGTGTTCCGCTCCCCTCCCGATGAGCGTCCGACGACTAGCGCCAGCTACTACGTCCTGACTGGCCCGAAGACGATGTTCTCGGGCAAGGACGGCATGAAGATTTCCGACATCACCGGCGGCGCGTCGAACACGATCATGTTCGTCGAAGCCAAGCGCGACATCCCGTGGACAAAGCCTGAGGACATCGACTACGATCCGGCGAAGCCGCTGCCGAAACTCGGCGGGCACTTTCCAGGCGGCTTCGTCACCGCCTTCGTGGATGGATCGGTCCGCTGGATTGCGGACCAGACTCCGGCCGACGTGATCCGCGCGCTGATCGATCCGACCGGCGACAAATGGAACACCGACCTCAACGGCCCCCAGGCCACGTCGACGCTTACTCCGCAGGGTGAGCAACCGGCCGATCCGACGAAGAGCCGCTGACCATCCTTCGGCCCGTGGCCGCTCACTCGAATCTCTCGCCCTGCCACTTCGCCACTAAGCAAAGAGAAACAGGCTGCCGACCACTGCCTCGTCCTCTACCGCCACATGCAGATAGCCGCTCGTGATGCTGACATTGGCGTGCCCCGCGGCGTCCCGCACCTCGGCCAGTGATCTGCCACCAGCCAACGCGTGGCTGATAAACGTGTGGCGACCGTGATGAATGGTCAGCGTCTCGAGCCGAGCGGCGCCGAGGGATCGGCACGCAGTCCGGAAGCGCTTGCGCAGCGTGTGGCGCGAAAAGGTCTTGATGTTGCGACCGGGAATTAGGGATGCGAGGAACGGCTCGTCGTACTCAGCGCCGGCGCGTAGACGCTCGGCCTTCCACGCCGCCAAGTCTTGCAGCGTCCCCGCATCCCACCAGAGCGGAACAATCCGCGGCCGTCCGCCTTTCGACGCGCCGTTGCGAATGCGGATATGCGGTCGCGCCAGCTCCGTGCGGACGTCGCCCACTCGCAGCTTGGCGATCTCGCTGGCCCGCAGACCGCAACAGCAGTCGAGGCGGAAAAGCGCGAGGTTCAGCCGCGTGTTCTTCGAACGCGGCGCCTTGCGCTTGAGGTCGTTTAGCACCGCGGCCAGTTCGCGGCGTGAGAGAATCTTCGTGACGTCGAGCGTTCGATAGGCGGATTGCATGGCGCGTTTCTTCCGAGGTTTGTTGTCGTTTTCTCCTTAGCTCGGCGCGATCGGCGCCGTTGCGACAGTGAGTACCTCGGGGGCGTGCGGAACTCAAGCGAGTTCGGACCCAGTTCGCGCATAGTGGGTCCGAACTCGCGATTTCTGATAACCATGAGAGCTGATAATCGGTCCCGTTGCGCGCACGGCGCCGCGGGACCAAAAGTGGCCCTCCGCCAGGCCAACGGGCCGCGAGCCCCGCGAAGGGCTCTGGCTTCGCCCCAGACGCGATCAAACGTCCGGCTTCGACGGCACTGGCTACCGGAGGCCGGAACGCGACAGACGCGATCCTGGGGCGTTTAGAACGATACGGATGTACAAGTGGACGGACATTGCCTATCTTAACATCGTGCGGATGGGTGAAGACGCGCTCGCGCATCGAGGATGGCCAGAACCAGAACAGCTATTTGCTGAACGGCAGGCCACATAGCTGTTGACGGCCGCACGCATGCCGAGATCAGAAAACGAGACCCAAGGGGGCTCAGCTACAATATGAGCGCGTGCTCGACGTGGTCGACTCCCACGCCGGACCAATTGCTGGGCGAGCTAGCGCCGACCAATTCGCCGTCGCTCATCGAGACGCCCGCTGCACACCGCCCTTGAGCCTGCCGAAACTCCTCAAAACGAGATCGAAAGGCATCGACCACCGAGGGATCGAATTGGCTACCGGAATTGTCTTCGATGATATTGGCGGCATCGGACGCCGCCATCGCGCGCTTGTAGACGCGATCGGACGTAAGCGCGTCGAAAACGTCGGCGACCGCCACAATCCTCGCCGCCAACGGAATAGCCTCGCCCGCCAATCCGTCCGGGTAGCCGCCGCCATCCCAACGCTCGTGGTGGTGCCGCGCGACCTGGACGGCCATTTTCAAGTAGTCGGCGTGCGGGAGTTTTTCCGCTGCCCGAGAAAGGATGTCAGCTCCAATGACGGTGTGGCGCTTGATCACCTCGAATTCCGCGGGGGTGAGCGGGCCGGGTTTCCGGAGAATCGCGTCGTCGATGCCGACCTTTCCGATGTCATGCAAGGGGCTCGCCCGATAGAGTTGCTGCAAGAACTGCTCATCAATTTGCCGGCGGTAAGGATCAAACATCGCCGTATGCTCGGCGAGCGTGTGAGAATACCAGCGGAGGCGAAACAGATGGTCGCCGGTTTCGGCGTCGCGGAACGACGCCAAATTGACCAAGGCCGTTCCGACCACCTCTCTCGTGCGGTCGATCTCTTGCAGGATGCCTTCGACGTGCTGAGCGTGGATCATCTTCATCCACGTTCGCACCTTCGCGAGCACTTCTTGTTCATGGAACGGCTTGCTGATGTAATCGACCGCCCCCGCATCGTAGGCGGATAAGCGATCCCTCACGTCGCGACGCGCCGAGACCATCACAATTTTGATCGCGGCGAGTTCGGGAATCCGTCGAAGTAAATCGCACGTCTCATGGCCGTTGAGTCCCGGCATCATCAAGTCGAGGAGCACGAGGTTGGGCTTGAATTCCGGGGCAACGCGGAGCGCGTCTTCGCCGTTTATCGCGCATCGCAGTGTGTATTCGCCGCCGAGCAGCTCTTCGAGAATCGCCAGATTATCGACGTTATCGTCCACCGCCAAAATTCGGTCATTGAGGTGCATGGCTTAGCCTTTCTGCAAATGGGTTCTCAATTCTTAAGCGACGGCGGATCCGACATCCGTCTCGGCAGCAATGTCGGCCGCCCGATCGGGGACCCACCGAGGCAAAGTCACATGAATCCTCGCGCCCTTTCCGTGAGTCCGTTCGGCGCGGATATCTCCATGGTGAAGAGCGGCGATTTCACGGCATATGGTCAGGCCAAGGCCGGTGCCGCCGAGATTTGATCGATTGGCTTTCGATTGAACGAATCGGTCGAAAACCGCTTCACACTCGTCATCAGGGATACCCGGACCATCGTCCTCGACCACGAGGTCGACAGTTTGCCCGCCGCCGTGGACCGACACTCGAACGTCGCCTCCTCGGGGCGAGAACTTGACCGCGTTGCTGATTAAGTTCCTGATGATTTGGCTTAAACGCTCACGATCGCCATACGCCAGAGCGCCGGTCCCGGAGGACGCGCGGCGCAGCGTGATGTCCTTTTCGCGCAAGAGGGCATCGAACTCGCCGGAAACTCCGGCAACCAGCTCTTCCAGATCGACGGCTTCGCAGTCCAACGACCGCTCTCCGGCTTCTAGCTTCGAAAAGTCGAGCAGCGCGTTGACCAGCTTGAGAAGAGTATCTCCGCTCGACTCGATCCGTTGAAAGAATCCGAGCAACTTGTCGCGATCGGCGGTGGCGTTCTTGCCGATTCCAAATCGGGCGAAGCTGAGAATGGCGTGGAGCGGCGTTCGCAATTCGTGCGACATGTTGGCCAGGAAGTCGCTCTTGGCCTGATTGGCCTTTTCCGCCGCTTCCTTGGCAATCTGAAGCTGAGCCGTTTGTTCGCGGACCTGCATTTCGAGCGTCTCGTTCTGGCGTTGCAAGGCGGTCTTGGTCATGACGAGTTGGTCGACGTGACGATAGAGCGCCGCTTTGACAGCGCGTTCCTTGGTCAGGCTCCGGACGCTCGCAATGATCCATTGCCGTCCGTCGCGCTCGATCGAGCGAGATCGGAGTTGCGCATCGATCGTCGTGCCGTCGGTGCGAGAGATGACGATTTCGCGGCATAGTCCGCTTCCGGGCGCGGGAAGACGAACCGCATGACATAGATCGAGCTCGGTCGGATCGGAACGTCCTCCGCAGCAGAGCATTGAGAGCGGTTTATCGAGAACTTGATCGGCCCGATAACCAAAGAGCTTTTCCGCCGCATTCCCAAACCGGCGAATCCGCTCGTTTTCGTCGACGACGATCGTGGCCTCGGGCGATGCGCCGAGGAGCGCTTCCGCCAATTCGGCGCGACGAGCCATCTCCTCGACCCCGCGTCGCCGCGCGCGATCGACAAGATAGAGGATCATGATGAGTATGAGCGAGATTGTCGTCATCATGGAACGGGAAGTGTTTTTCACTCGACAAGGTAAACGTCTTGCGCCGGCGGCAGAAGTGGACTCGGTGTAATAGTCATCCCGAGAGCTGTAATAAGGCGCGCGGTTCCGGCCACGATTCGGACGTTGTAGGCGCCGGTTCCCGTAAAAAGCACGTGCCCCCATTTGGCGTAAAATGCTCCGCTCAGTGATCCCGCCCCGAGCAAGCTCTCCTGGGCGACGACGATCGGACGGGGATCGGCCCGCCGCTGATAAATGAGCATTCCGTTGAAGGGGCTGGTCGGATCGGCCAGCGGCGAATACGAGCTGCCCGGCAGCGCGGCGTTGATAATGACGCTGGGGATCATTCCCGCCATTGACGACGTCGGCCGAGTCTCGCCGTCGCCGTTGTCCGGATCGCCGATCGTCGCGTCATAATTCGTGGAATTCGTCACATAGAACAGAACGCCGTTGGCCGTCACTGAGCCGGCCACGACGTTGAGCGCGACGTGTGTCAGCGGGTT
>DASZFO010000278.1 GCA_035939775.1 Pirellulales bacterium
ATTCGCCGACGCCCTGCCGCAGCAAATCTCTTGCCGAGATCACTTCCATCGCCCCAACTTCCTTGCCGCAAGGATTCCTGAACGAATGAATCTAGCCCTTCGCCGCGCAAAAAGTCAATCCCGAGGCGCAATTTGCGCGGAATCTTAACGATTCGGACATGGACACGGTCGCGAACCGTCGAACGGGATTCATTCCATTCGATCTTCGAAGCCGCGCAACGGCAAACGCACATCCGGAGCGAGAATCAACGGAATGAATTCCGTTCTACTTCACGGGGCAACTAGCGAATCTTGCCCGTCTTTTCGAGATACGCGATCACTTCGTCGGCCAGCGTCTCGGCGTCGTTCTTGCTAGCATCGAGAACCAGCTCAGCGCTCTGCGGCGGCTCGTAGGGATCGTCAATGCCCGTGAAACCCTTGATTTCGCCGGCCCGGGCCTTCTTATACAAACCCTTCGGATCGCGTTTTTCACAAACCTCAATCGGCGCATCGACGAACACCTCGATGAAATCTCCCGGCTTGAAGCGGGCCCGCACGGCATCGCGATCGCGGCGATAAGGGCTGATGAACGCCGTGAGCGCGATCGTTCCCGCCTGGCAAAACAGCTCGGCGACCGCCCCGATCCGCCGGATATTCTCCTCGCGGTCCTGTGCGGAAAAGCCGAGGCCGAATCGCTTGGCGAATTCCTCGCCGTGCCGCTCTTTGAGCATGGCCGGAGGGGCGTTCAGCCCGTGGCGGACGTTGTCGCCGTCGAGCACAAAACTCTTCAGGCCGCGAGAATGAAGCTTGTGATCCACGAGGTTCGAGATCGTGCTCTTGCCGCAGGCGCTCAGGCCGGTGAACCAAATGACGCAGCCTTTGTGTTTGTCGAGCAGCTCGCGCTCTTCGCGGGTGACGCTATGTTCGTGCCAGTGAACGTGAACTTTT
The DNA here is from genome assembly GCA_035939775.1 of Pirellulales bacterium. Lineage (NCBI taxonomy): Bacteria > Pseudomonadati > Planctomycetota > Planctomycetia > Pirellulales > Pirellulales bacterium. The sequence goes on from DASZFO010000278.1 coordinate 928, forward strand.
TCGTCGGACATGGTGTGAGGCCTCGGTTGCTTTTGAGTTCAATATTCGTGTCTCGATTAGACGAAATGATACCCGTCCATTGCCGGCCAGAAAAGGCCAGGAGCCCGGACGCGATGCGGCATGCGGCCGCGGACAACGCGACTCTAGCCCGAAGCGCTAGCGAGGAAATCGACGACATCCGATAATCCCTCGGCGGCGCGTCGGGCTAGTGTAGCGAACGCAATCGCCCGCCACCTGGCCGAAACTCCGCTACGCGCCTCGCGCCGTCGCGAGCTATAATACAGCGGAGCTTTCGCGCCCCGGAAGGCAATCCAGCGGAATCGAGTCTGCTGGTCGGACGTTTCTCTTCCGCGGCCGAACAGGGTTTGTTCGAGGGAGTTACGTTGGACGAACACGATTCTTCCGCCATCGATCCGGCCGCCGCAGCATCGGAAGCTGAAGGCAATGGCCAGTTGTCGCACGTCACGGTGACGCCGAGCCGGCAGCGGATCGCCGATCTCATCAGCCAGATCAAAGATTCGGCCGACAAGCTGGCGACCGACCAGACGACGCAGGGCGATCTGAAAATCTTGAGCCGTACGCTCCGCGAGCTGCGCTATGCGTTCAAGGTTTTCACGCCCTATCGCTCGCGGCGAAAGGTGACGATCTTCGGCTCCGCGCGCACCCGACCCGACAACCCCTCCTATCAGCAAGCGGTCGAGTTCGGCCGCCGCATGGCCGCGGCCGGCTGGCTCGTCGTCACGGGCGCGGCGAGCGGCATCATGGAGGCCGGGCATCTCGGCGCGGGGCGCGAAAACTCGATGGGCCTGAACATCATGCTCCCCTTCGAGCAGGCCTCGAACGCGATCATCGCGGGCGATCCGAAGCTGGTGCACATGAAGTATTTCTTCACCCGCAAGCTGATGTTCGTCAAAGAGTGCGACGCCGTGTGCCTTCTGCCCGGCGGCTTCGGCACTCTCGACGAAGGTCTCGAAGTGCTCACGCTCCTTCAAACCGGCAAACGCGAGATGGTGCCGGTCGTGATGCTCGACGCCCCCGGCGGGGATTTTTGGCAGGAGTTTCAGCGGTTCATTGAGAAGCAACTCTTGGCGCGGGGGATGATCTCGCCGGAAGACACGAGCCTCTACAAGCTGACCGACCGGGTCGATGTGGCCGTCGAGGAAATCTTAAAGTTCTTCCGCGTTTATCACAGC
>DASZFO010000279.1 GCA_035939775.1 Pirellulales bacterium
GCGCATCGGCAACACGTTCACGGCCTACGACTCGTCCGACGGCGTCACGTGGACGCAGCTCGGCCCGGGCGAAACGATCGCCATGAGCGGCACCGTCAACGTCGGGCTGGCAGTCGATGCCAACAGCAATGCCGCCCTCAACACCGCGATGTTCAGGTCAGTGAGCATCGTGCCGGGCGGCTGGTCGGACGGTGATATCGGCTCGCCCGGCGCGGCGGGTTTCGCGAGCTTCGATCCGACCAGCGCAAGTTGGACCGTGAGCGGCAGCGGCGCTGACATCTGGACCAGCGCCGACCAATTCAACTTCGTCCAACAAAACCTGTCTGGCGACGGGAGCGTCATCGCCCGCGTCACCGCGCTGGCCAATACGAACGCTTGGGCCAAGGCGGGCGTGATGCTTCGCAATGACGAAACGGCGGGCTCGACCTTCGCCAATGTGGACCTGACGCCCGGCAACGGCGTCACCTTTCAGTGGCGGGCGACCGCCGGCACGGCGGCCGCCAGCACAACCGTCAGCGGCATCTCGGCGCCCATCTGGATCAAGCTCACGCGATTCGAGGGCGCCTTCAGTGGCTACTACTCCACCGACGGCGTGCATTGGACGCAGATCGGCACGAGCCAGAGCATTACCATGAACACCGGCGCCCTGGCCGGCCTGGCCGTGACGGCGCACGACAACGCGGCCGCCAGCGCCGCGACCTTCAGCAACGTCGCAGTTCTTTCCGCCCAGATCACGAACAACTTGGACAGCGGTCCCGGCTCACTCCGTCAGGCGCTGCTCGACGCCGCCGCCACTCCTGGCGTCACGCACACCATCCGCTTCACATTGCCGGCGGGGTCGCAGACCATCAATCTGCTCACGCCCTTGCCGGTCGTTGCCGATCCGCTGATTCTCCTGCTCGATGCCACACAACGGGTGACGATCGCATTGTCTTCGGGCACAGTTTGGAATAACAACAACTCCCTGACGCTATCCGGCGCTGGCAGCCTTGTCGTGAGCGGCGGCATCGAGGGCACGGGCAATTTGACGGTCAACTCCGGCAGCAACTTGACGGCTGGACACATCGTTCAGAGCGCGCTCGTGATCGGCGGCGCAGCCGGCAGCCCAGCGACGGTGACCATCGCCGCGTCGGACGCATCGGGCAATCCGCTCGCCGCAGAAGGGGGCTCGGGACTGGGGGTCCTGGAGTCGTCAGATCGCGTACCAGGCGCCGCGAGCGCATCAAGCACCGTGGTCGCGGCAGCCACGCCTGATCCAGGGCCGTCCGTATCATCTTTTGTCGTTCCCTATCTGACGGAGGCACTTCTTGACGAAACGGCGACCGTGGCCGCGCCGCGATCGTCGAGCCTTGCCACGAATTGGGATCCGCCGAGAAGCGATCTACGAAGCAATTACGTTGCCGCGAGCGATTCAACGACTGGTTTAGCCGTGGCCGATTTCAGCGCTCATGGCCGAACCGTATTGTCGAGCGGTCGGATCGATGCGGCTCTAACGGAGACCGACTTTGCGACCGCGCTTGACAATTCGCTGCTGGAGTTCCTGGTCAGCGCTGTCAAGTGTCCTCCTCACGCTGCGCCGTAAGGATTCTTCATCACGACGGAGCGTAATGAGTACGCTACCCTCGCGCGTCGAGGCCCTCGGCCAGCTTGGCCAGGGCTTCGGTTTCGATCTGGCGGACGCGCTCGCGAGTGAGACCGAGCGATTCGCCGATCTCCTTCAGGGTGCGCGGCTCTTGATCGTCGAGGCCGAACCGCATCCGCAGCACGGTCGCCTCGCGGGCGTCCATCGTCGCGAGCATCGCCAACACGTGCGTGAGATTGTCGTGGGCGAGCAGCTCGTCCTCCGGGCTGCGGAGATTTTCGTCCATCACCATTTCGCCGAGCGACCAGCCCGATTCGGCCTGATCGGTCTGAGGAGTCGAGTTGTAGATGCGGATCGCCTTCTTGATGATCGGCAGCTTCTTGCGGGCTAGCCCGAGCACGCGGGCGACTTCTTCCGGCGTCGGCGTGCGACTCAATTCTTCGGTGAGGCGGGCGCTGGCTCGCCGCCATTTCGAGAGCAGCTCGACCATGTAGGCCGGGATGCGGATCGTCTTGGCGCTATTGATCAAGGCCCGTTTGATGGACTGCTTGATCCAGTAGCTGGCGTAGGTGCTGAAGCGAGTGCCCATCGCCGGGTCGAAGCCCTCGACGGCTCGCAAGAGGCCGAGGTTTCCCTCTTCGATCAGGTCTTGCAGGCCGAGGCCCTTGCCGGTGTATCCGCGGGCGATGTTCACCACTAGACGCAGGTTGGCCCGGACCATGCGATCGCGGGCGCGGGTGTCTCCCAGGCCGATCGCGGTGGCCAGCTCTTGCTCGTCGCGGGCCGAGAGCAACGCGGTTTCGTTGATCTCCCGCAGGTACGTTTCCAACGGGGTTTGGACCGCGGACGAAGACTTACGTCGTGTGATAGGCATGGCGCGCCGGCGTGGTAAAGCGAGGATGGCTCTGCTGGTTAGACAAACAGAACTATCGACGCACGCGCGCGGCTCTCTGCAACGGGAGCGCGGACCGACGAGGTGAGCCGAATGTGCCCGAGGTTCGGGCCGTAGCGATGGCAACGAAGCAAGTGGTTGCGCGAACGGTTGGATCGCGCTGTCCGGAGGATGCAACACAGCCGGATCGGTTAGGGATCCGAAATGCCGAGGTCGCGGCATATTTTTCGCGCCAGCGGATCGGGGATTTCGGTATGTCGGGGTACAGCCGAACGCCGATTATTCGCTGGATTTCCCCACCACGAATGGCGCCGGCCTTCGCGGATCAGCACGCAACCATGCCGCCGAAGATGAGCGAGTAGTTTCCGGCGTTTCACGCGGGGATGCTGACTTCCTCGTAAGGTCCGCCAGCGGCAGCTCGCGCGTCCGCACGGTTCATCTCCAGGGCCTCGCTGAGGGCGTCGCGCAAATTGTCCAGTAACTCCTCGCGGGTCTTTCCCTGCGAGTTGACGCCCGGTACCTCCTCGACCCAGCCGATCCACCAGGCATCGTGCTGCTGAATAACGGCCGTGTAATTCGTTCCCATCAGAATTCTCCGACAGCCGGATAATGCCCTTCATTCCAACGTAGCTCGCCGATCAATCCGCGCCTATTCTTGCGCCGCCGGGCCAATCAGCGGCCCGCTCTTGCCGCTGATGCCACCTTTGAGTTCAGAGGGCGGCGCCGATGGCTGGGCTTTCGGTGATCCGGGCGAACCCGCCGCACCGTCACCGTCGGCCTTGGTCCCTTCCTCCTCGGCCCATTCGACGCGCTTCCGCGACAGGCCGATCTTTCGCTCGTCGGTATCGACGCGAAGGATTTTCACCTCGATCTGATCGCCAACCTTGACCACTTCCTCGGGATTCTCGACCTTGTGGTCGGCCAGCTCCGAAATGTGCAGCAGCCCCTCCAAGCCGTCCTCGAGTCCGACGAACACGCCGAAATTCGTGAGCTTCGTCACCGTGCCCGTCACCAATTGGCCTGGTTGGTACTTGGTCGGAATCTCGGTGGCCCAGGGGTCATCGGCGAGTTGCTTCAGGCCGAGCGCGATTCGCCGCCGCTGCTGATCGACCGAGAGCACCTTGCACTCGATCTGTTGCCCCTTTTCGACGACTTCGCTGGGATGGCTGATCTTGCGGGTCCACGACATGTCGCTCACGTGCAGCAGCCCGTCGATCCCTTCCTCGATCTCGATGAAAGCGCCATAATTGGTGAGATTGCGGACGGTTCCCTTGACGAGTGTTCCCGGCGGATAGCGATCGGCCACCTTGTCCCAGGGATTTTCCTGGGTTTGCTTCATGCCCAGGGAGATTTCCTGCTTCTCCTTGTTGATCCCAAGCACGACGACGTTGATTTCGTCGTCGATGTGGACCAATTCGTTCGGATGGCTGATTCGTTTGGTCCACGACATCTCGCTGATGTGCACGAGGCCCTCGATCCCTTCCTCGAGCTTCACGAACGCCCCGTAGCTCATCACGTTGACCACGGTCCCCTTGATCACCGAGCCGACGGGGTATTTGTCGGCCACGTTGTCCACGGGCTAGCGGATTTCTGCTTGAGTCCGAGGGCGATCTTTTCGCGCTCGCGGTCGATGTGCAGGATTTGGACCTCGATTTCCTGATCGATGGCGACCATCTCCGAAGGATGGCCGATGCGGCCCCAGCTCATATCGGTGATATGGAGCAGACCATCGATGCCCCCCAGATCGACAAACGCCCCGAATTCGGCAATGTTCTTGACCACTCCCTTGCGGAGCTGGCCGACTTCGAGCGTGTCGAGAAGCTGTTTCTTCTTCTCGGCCCGTTCTTGCTCGATGAGCGCTCGGCGACTGACGACGATGTTGCGCCGCGCTTCGTCGATCTTGAGTACGATGCATTGGATGGTGCGACCGACGTAATCGCCGATGTCGGCCGGCCGGCGGATATCGACCTGGCTGGCGGGCAGGAACACGTTCACGCCGCTGACATCGACCAGCAGGCCCCCTTTGATTTTGCGGGTCACGACGCCGGTCACCACGTCGTTCTCGTGGACCGTCTCCATGACCTTCATCCAGTCTTCGATCTTGCGGGCTTTGCGCTTGCTGAGCGCGATCATCCCGCGCGGCTCTTCAAGCTGCTCCTGCACTCCCTCGACTTCCTCGATCAGGACCTTGAGCGTGTCGCCGACTTGGGGCGGCTCTTCGGTCTCGTCCCATTCGTTGCGGGCAATTTGCCCTTCGCTCTTGTAGCCCACGTCGACCAGCACGAATTCATCATCGACGCGCAGGATTCGCCCCTGGACGATGGAGTTGATCGCCAAATCGCCGCCGCCCCACTCGGTCGCCGTGGCGACGCCGCCATCGGCCATGGCGAGTTCCAGCTCGCGGTCCATTTCGTCGTCGCCAAGGTCACGGATCAGATTACGATTTACCATAAGAAAGAGTGCCTGCGATCGGCCGGCGCCGGGGAGTGTAGACGCGGAATCTTGCCGCGTTGAGACAGCGGCGAGATGCCGCTTCTACGGAAGGCACGCGCCCCCGACACCCATAGCTCGGCCGACTAGAAAATTGTTAGTGGTTGCAAGTTCTCCGCACCCGGTCCCCGCGCAGGGAATCCAACTGAAGGCCACGGAGAGAACCCAAAAGTATATCGCTGCCGGTCAAGCGACACAATCGGGTTTCAGCGGCCAGAAGCGGGGGTTTGGGCGGAGACGCCGCGTGCTGCCGCCGTCTCGATCAACCGCTCGATGAACGACTCGTACTCGATTCCCGCCGCGGCGAGTGCCCGCGCCAAGCCGGCATTCGGCCCAGCGTCCGGATTGGCGTTCACTTCGAGGATGAAGATATTGCCCGACCGATCCACCCGCAGATCAACACGTGCGTAATCACGGCAGCCGGTGACTTGATAGGCTGTCAACGCCGCAGCTCGAATGGAGCCTGCGAGAACCGGTTTAGCGTCCGCCGGGCAGCGGACAGGAGTCGCTCGATCGGCCGCGCTCCCGGCAGACCATTTCCCTTCATAAGTGACGATCGGCCAGCGCGAGCTGGCATCGGTGCGAAACTCGATCTCCGCCAGCGGAAGGCATTCCACGTTTGGAAGTGCAATCACGCCGACGTTGAACTCTCGACCGTCGATGAACTGCTCGACGAGCACGCTGCCATATTGTCGCGAGACGGTTTCGACTTGTCGCTCGAGCGATTCCCAATCCGTCACAACGCTGTCCGGTCCGATCCCGAGGCTGGCATCCTCGGACGCCGGCTTCACGAAGAGCGGACCGGCGGAGAGCCATGTCGAGAACGGCTCTCGCGCAAACAGCTCGCCCGGATTCAATCGCACAAATGGGGCCGTGGGTAGCCCCGCTCCACGAAGCAACCATTTCGTTCGCGCTTTGTCGCGGACCAATGCCAAACATTCCGGCGGTGAACCGGTATAAGGAATCCCCGAGAGTTCCAAAACCGCAGCTAGATGCGCTTCGCCGGCCGTTTGGCCAGCAAAGCCCTCGCATAGATTGACGATCACGTCGGGGCGCTCGGCAGACAACGAATCAAGCAACGGCGCGATTGAATCGCGGACGCCGACTTCGCGAACCCCGTGTCCCGCGGCCCGCAGCGCTGTGCGAAACGCCTCGACCGATTCCAACACCCCGGCCTCTTGAGCGTAGTCCGGATGCTCGCGCGGCAGCGTCGGGTCGTTGAAGAGGATGGCGACGTCCAAAGGATCAGTAACTTGCAAGCGCGGCCGGATTCTCGCTGAGCCGTTCCGTCGCCGCCGCGAGAATGCGCCCGATCAGGTCGGAATAGCTGATTTCGAGCGATCGGGCCATCAATACCAGATCGCTCGACTTGGGATTCAGGCCGGGAAGCGGATTTACTTCGAGAAAATACGGCACATGATTGCGAAGGCGAAAATCGATGCGGGCCAAATCCCGGCAGCCGAGCGTTTTCCAGACTAAGAGTGCGGCCAATCCGACCGCGCGAGTGTCTTGCGGCGAGAGTTTTGCCGGGCATTCGTAGCGCACGAGCCGCTCCCAATCGCGTTTCACTTCGAGGCTGTAAACGAACGGCCCATTGCGATCAACCGGCAGCACTCGCATGATACCGAATGGCTCGCGCGGCCGATCGCCGATCATGCCGACGGTCAATTCATCGCCGTCGATAAACTCCTCGATGAGCACGGGCTGACGATAAGCGGCCACGATCTCCTCGACCGTTTCCATGAGCCGGGCCGAATCTTCGATCAGATTCGCCGAGCGGATTCCCTTGCTCGATCCTTCGAAGGCCGGCTTGACGATCACCGGCAACGGCAGCGTGAGCAGTCGGTCCCTGAAATCCTCGACGTCGCCATCGACGACGAGCCAATCGGGAGTCGCCACGCCGGCGCAACGGACCAGCCGCTTGGCGCATTCCTTGTCGAGCGTCGCGGCCAGCGTCAGCGGATCGGAGCCCGTGTAGGGAATGCCGAGCATTTCGAGCACGGCCGGCACTCGCGCCTCGCGCGAGCGGCTCGTGCCCGTCCCTTCCGCGAAATTGAAGACCAAATCGGGCCGGTAGCCAGTGAGCAACCGCCGCAAGAGCGGCTCGCCGTCGCCGAGCAACTCGACCTCGTGCCCTAATCCTCGTAGGGCCCCGGCCAAGGCCTCGATCGTCTCGGGAGAATCGAATTCTTCTTCCGCGTCGTCGGGCCAATGCTCGTCCACCGCCCCGTTGCCGCCGGCCGACGGGGAACGGACGTTGTATGTCAGACCGATTCTCACGATCAGGCTTTCTTGCTCGCTTTGCCGTTGGCCTTTCGGGCGGTGGTTTCCGACCGTCGTGGCGGACGGCTGCGGAGGTCGTTCTTGAGCAATGGCGCCTCCGAATGCACGATCGGCTTGGCCGGCCGCGCCGCGCTGTTGCCATTCGACCCGTTCTTACCGTTACTGGCCCCATTCCGTCGCTTCGCGATGATGGAACCATGGCCGTTGTCCTTACCATGGCCGTTTCCATTGGCCGGGCCGCGGATTTCATGGTCGCTGTGAATCGGCACGCCGTCGATGATCTTGAGCGCCGCGACTATCCGTGCGGCCGCTCCATCGCCCACGGATTTGCCGTCCGACTTACCGTTGATTGGTTTCCCATTGACCGGCTTGGCATTGGCCGGCTTGCCAACGATTTTCTTGCCGTTCCGGGGCAAATCCGACGCCGCATGACCATTGCCCGAGACCACAACCGGTGGTAAGTTCGCCGGAGCCGACACCCCACTGTCGACGCCGGACTCCTGGCTCTTACGCCGGCGGGCCTGCCGCGGCGTGTCCGCCGGGACGATCGGCCGGCCGTCGCCGCTAAGCACTCGGCTGACGCCTTGTGACTCGATCGGCTTCGCCTCGACCGGCTTATCCTCAGGCGCGTAGCGGAAGATCATTCCCTCGTAGTTCCGCAGGATCACGGCGTCGTCGGAGGCCGAAAGCACATAGTTGGGCATGACCGGAATCTTGCCAGCGCCGTGCAGGCCATCGACGACATACGTCGGCACTCCCAATCCGGAGACATGCCCGCGCAGGCCTTCGATGATCTCGATCCCTTTCCAGATCGACGTTCGGAAGTGGCCGGCGCCCGTGACCGGATCGCAATGGAAAAGATAGTACGGCCGAACCTTGATCCGCAGCAGGCCGCGAACCAATTGCCGCATCGTCTCGACCGAATCGTTCACCCCTTTCATCAACACGGCGTGGTTGCTGACCGGCATTCCGGCGTTGACCAGATTGCGGCAAGCGCGCGTCGCCTCGGGAGTGATCTCGGTCGGATGGTTGAAATGGGTTTGAATCCAGATTTTGCCCGCCTCGGCCAAGAGATCGACCAGTTCCGGATCGAAGAGCCGCTGCGGCAGCGTTACCGGCACCCGAGTGCCGATGCGGACGACGTCCACGTGGTCGATCGCGGCCAATTGCGTGACAAACCAGCGAAGCTTAGTCACGGGCAGCGTTAGCGGATCGCCGCCAGAAACGATCACATCGCGAATCGCCGTCGTGCCGCGAACATATTCGATCATCCGCTCTTCGTCGCGACTGGGGGCATCCCATCCTTCTCGGTCCATCGTGACGCGCTTCCGCGTGCAGAACCGGCAATACATGCTGCACACCGGAGTGGTGATCAGCAGGGCCCGGTCGGGATAGCGATGCGTCACGCCGGGGACGGGAGAATCCTTGTCTTCCTCGAGCGGATCGTCGAATTCGACCCCTGAGACATTCACTTCCTCGCGCGACGACGGGACCGATTGCAGGCGGATGGGATCATCCGGATCGAGTGGATCGATCAGGGAGAAGTAGTAAGGGGGAATCGCCGTGCGAAACTTCGATTCCAGCCTTTCCAAGGCGGCAATCTCCGCCGGTGGAAAAGAGAGTAATTCGGCCAATTGGGCCGTCGTCCGCACGGCGTGCTGACGCTGCCAACGCCAGTCTTCCCACAGATCGTCTGGAACATCTTTCCAGAACGAATGCCGCAATCCAGCGAGGTGTTGTCCTCGAAGCGGCGGCCTGACGGCTATGAGCTTCGCACTCATTCCTGCGAGCACCGTACTCGTTCTCGCGAGCGTCGTACTCGGAGGCTCGGAATCCTTCGTCCCGGAATCCTGAGAGAATCTGGTACTCGGAGGCTCCTCGGCTTCGCAAGAGATCGCACCATTGGTCGAGACGGCGATTTGCGAGGCCACGGCTGAACCAGCGTCTTGTTCGTTCATTTTAAGCGGGCGAAAGCCTCCTCCGTTAAGGAATCAAAGCCTCGATTGACACTCAATTGAGGCCGGTCGAGTGACCCAGCGCGCTGTATACCATCCGACGAAAAAAACTACAAGTGGATTTGCCAAAAAGTAATCGAACTTCGTTCCGACAGACTTGAGGCCGATTCCGGATTGGGCCAATAACGGTGCAAAAACAGACCACGTTGCGGCGAATCCCACCGCAGTCACGAGTCGCGAATCGAATCGCCGCGCTTTGCCGAAGCATCTGGCTGACATCAACGGGATGTCCGGGCGCTATCGCCCTCGGCCGCAATTGCGCCGGGGCCGGCGGCCCGATGGACCGGCAAAGTGAAGCAAAATTGCTTGACTTCGGCGGAACCGGCGGTTAGTCTCGCCGTTGAGGGAAGCAGTTTGAATTTCCGCTAGATCGGGCCACTCTCCAATCGGACGGTTGATCGAACCGAGCGACCGCTAGTGATCCAAGAATCGAAATAGTTGAGGAGATGCCAATGAACCGCCAACAAATCTCGCTGCGGTTGCTCGCGCTGGTCGCTTGCCTCTGCTTCGCCCGCGGCGCGCAAGCGGCCGTACTTACCGCCTACGGCGTTGATTCTTCGCTCGGCGGATTTATGAACTTCACGCAGTTTACCGTGGATTACAACGGCGGAATGGTCAATCTGACGGCCAAGAATACTTCCGCCACGACCACTTACCATCAGGTCGGACTGCCGCTGGAGTTCTTCTATCCAGCAAACTCATCGGGAGTGCCGACCGGCAATGGATTCAACTATCTGGGTGCCGGCGCGTGGCGCAACGCAGGCGGCACGCAGGAGCTGGATTTCACGGGAGTGAACCCGCCACCGACATTTATCTTCCAGCCGTTGCTGCCAGCACTGATCCATGTACCCCTGACTGATTCGGTCTCGGCTCCGGGAGGTCCGTATACGGCGTCGGTGGCGACGACTGATTCGGTCCCACTGATCCAACTCGGCGATTTCGCGCCGGGCCAATTAAAAAGCTTCACCGTGACGTTCACGGAGCCAATCGGAGGCTCGCCGCCCTTCCATTTTTTCTCCGACGCCTTCTTTGTCGCCGTTCCCGAGCCGGGCACCCTTCTGCTGGCGGCCACGGCTGGAGCAGCGTTGCTTTTCGCATGGCGACGACGGAGAGCCTCGGCGTCCGCGCAGCCGGCGGTTTAGTCGCGGCAATCAATTCAACTTGATTCGCAATTCCGAGTGCGCCTTATGTGGCCTGTCCGGTTCGGCTGGCGAGGCGAGTTCAAGGCTCTCAACCATAGTTGCGTCGGCGTCGGCGAAACGATCGACCAGGCTCGATTCCAGCGTGTAGGTGAGTGCCACGCGACGGCCCTCGGCGTCGATCGCCAAATAGTAGCGCCATTGAATCGGCAGCTCCGAAACGGTCCCTTCAGCGACAACCTTCAGGAGCTTCAGCCCAGCGGCCGTTTTGTGTTCGGAAGCCGAATCGAAACGGCCGAAGCTCTTGCCGAGCGCCTGCTGCACGTCGGACTGGAATTCCTCCAAGCCAAACTCCGCGCCCGCCGAGAGTTGAGGTAGCGGCGAAATGTTGCATTGGGCGACCAACTCGCCCCGGTCCAATAGCCGCAGCACAGTCAATGACGTGTCGTCGCGGGTTACGTGCCAGCGGCGGTCGTAGAGCATTTGGAATGCTCCAGCCGGAGATCGCAATACCAGCGGCGGGACCATTGCACTGGAGTCATTCGGGATCGACTTGACGATCTCGCTCGTCAATTGGTCGGAACCGGCCAGCGGGGCGATTTCCACCTGTACATTAGCAATGACGTCGAAGGCGGGGGAAACATAGCCCGCCGACCGTCTCTCTTCGATACGGAGTTGTATCGAAACGAGACGTTGATGGTCCAAATCGAACACCCCTTTTCCCTTCAAATCAATTTCCGTGGCAACGCCCGCGACGGCACCGTTCAACTCGCCGGAAATCGAGATTTCGACGTTCGAGCCGTGTACGGCGGCGAGCACGCATTGCACATCGCTTCGGGCAACGGCATCCAGCCCGAGCAGATTGCCGACGGCCGCAGCATCCGGCCGCCAAGTCTCGCCAGACCGGACTTCTGCACTGGGGAGCAGCCGATCGACAAGTAGGCTGTTGGCGGGAACGTCGAGTAGATCGACCTCCTCCCTGGTCAGCGGGCCGCCGAGGGCGGAAATTACAATTCCTGTCTTTTTCGACATGACAAGGATCAGACGCCGATCGTCGCGAAGGGAGGGTCTGTCGGGCTTCTTTTCGATCTGAATCTCGGCCTCGGCGGCTCGGTAAAACCGAGCTGATCGGCGATCATCCGCGCTGCCACAATCATCGAGCCGCATTTCATCGTAGGCAAAGCTCCCTGCCACCAGAATTGGCAGTTTCTGAGTCTTGCCGTCGGTTGCCACGCGAAGTTCTCCCTTTACGTCGAGCGAGACCGTCACGCGGGACAAATCCCCCTTTTGGCACTGGGTTTGCAGCCTTAAAGGCTCACCTGCCAGAGCCTGTCGTGCCAGTAGGCAATGGGTTGCTAAGAATATGAGGATGGGGCGAGATGGGGCGAACATGAACTTCTTTCCGGAAACGGTGTCTAAGTAATAGGTTGAGAGGGATTTACAGATCGGCATGCAGACATGGGCGGAGCGCCACGCTGTCCGGCAGTACCCTCGATAAATCGACTGTTCCGACGAGGCGAGTTCAATTGGAGTCGGCCATACGGCAGGGCTGAGCATCGGACGCGGGAGTTGGGACGGTGAGGGCGATGGCGAAGGTGGCGTTTGGTACTGGGGTCGGAGCGAGAATCGTCGAATTTCGGTCGGTTTTTTCTAAGCAACTTCGAGTCCGTGGCAACTAATAAGGAGAAGCCGGAAAACCTGCTCTCGACTGTGGCGGTCTCGGTTTCGTAGAAAATATGGCACCCGCGTGCTTGCATCCGAGGCAAATGGGAGCATGGGGGGGCTATAAAGTGCCAATCCAACGGGAGACCCATCGAACAATCAAGAAGGGACTGAACGAATAGACGGTCTGGGACGATCGTTGGCAGATTTGGATCAGAGACCTTGCCGCGCGACGGAGTCGCAGGGAACGGCGGCGAGGAATCAGGAAGGGAAGGACTGTGATGCATGCTGACTATGTTACCCCTGTGATGCGGGCGCTGCGCGACCAACAGGTTCGGTTTGCCCCGCGCGAGAAGAAGCTGGAGCAAGTCAACCGAGCGGAGAAGCTGCTGGCGGAGTTGGAGCCCGCGCGCACTTACACCTACGAATACCTCTGCTTTCGGATCACGGATTTTCGGCCGGAATCGCATCCGAATCAGAAGCTCTCAGGCGGAGAGACCATTCACGATCTGCGTTTATTCGTCGAGGATTTGTCGGACGCGGCGAACGTTCGCGCCGAAGCGGCCGGCGAGCAGGTATTGACGGTCGAGGAATTGAGCAAACGGTTTAACGTTTCGACCAAGACCATTTCGCGCTGGCGCCAGCAGGGGCTGGTGAGCCGCCGGTTCGTTTTCGACGGCCGCAAGCGAGTCGGCTTCCTGCAGAGTTCCGTGGAGCGATTCGCCTCGCAGAATGAAGAGCGCGTTCGGCGCGGCGCGCAGTTCAGTCAGCTTAGCGACACCGAGCGGAACGCGATTATCGACGACGCGCGGCGGTTGGCTCATGCCGGCGGTTGCCCGGCCGACGTCACTCGCCGGTTGGCTCGGCGGACCGGCCGCAGCGTCGAGACCATTCGATATACGTTGAAGCAATTCGATCAGGAGCATCCGGATCTGGCGGTGTTTCCGGAATCGACCGGGCCACTGTCGGAAGACAATAAGAAGAAGATCTATCAGCAATATCGCCGCGGCGTCTCGGTGGAGACGCTCGCCAAGCGCTATTGCCGAACGAAGACGAGCATCTATCGGATCATCAACGAGATGCGAGCGAAGCGGATTCTGGAATTGCCGCTCGATTTCATCCCGAATCCGGAATTTGCCAAGGCCGACGCGGCCGAGAAGATTCTGGTTGCAATGCCTCAACCCGAACAAGCGCAGAAGAAGGCGAGACTTCCCAGCGGGCTGCCTCCTTATTTGGCGAGCCTCTACGAGGTGCCGCTTCTCACTCGCGAGCAGGAAGGGCACTTGTTCCGAAAATTCAATTTCGTCAAGCATATGGCGAGCAGGCTGCGCGAGGGACTCGATCCGTCGCGAGCCAAAAGCAGCGTCATGGACGATATCGAACGATACTACGATCAAGCGGTGACGACGAAGAACCAGATCGTGCGGGCCAACCTGCGCTTGGTGGTTTCGATCGCCAAGCGGCACGTCGGGCCGGCGGATAACTTCTTCGAGCTAGTGAGCGATGGCAATATGTCGCTGATCCGCGCGGCGGAGAAATTCGACTACGCCCGCGGCAACAAGTTCAGCACATATGCTAGTTGGGCCATCATGAAGAACTTCGCCCGAACGATTCCAGACGAGCACCGTCGCCGCGATCGATTTCGCACGAGTCAACTGGAGACGTTCTCCGCGACGGAGGACCAACGATCCGATCAATACGAGCAGGAGACAGCCCAGGCCCAACGGCAGGCGCAAGTCGAGAGGATTCTCGAGCGCCTTGACGAGCGCGAGCAAAAGATTATCATTAGTCGTTTCGGCTTGGACCATTCTCACGAACCGTTGACGCTCAAGGAGGTCGGCGAGGAAATGGGCGTGACCAAGGAGCGAATTCGGCAGATTGAGGCCCGTGCCCTAAGCAAGTTGCGTCAGGCGGCTCAAGAAGAGAAGATCGAGGCGCCCGGTCCGATTTGATTTAGCGGCAGGACGTCACGTTTGTCCGATGTTAACTTGGGTAGTTTTCCACGAGCGCCTCGGCTTTTCGCCCGGCGCTCTCTCATGGGTGCCCCGAGTCAGGGGATCGAGCAAGCCAGGAGGTCGTGCGCCGCGATGGCGGAGAATCTCGACGAGTTCCGTCGCGGGCCTAGACCTTTATAGATGAAGTAGCGGCCGATTGACCGCCGGCTAGGCCTGCGCGGCGATACTCCGGTCGCAAACGAGCCGCCGCAGGCTAAGTTGGCGTTTCGCTTGGCTTGGCGGCTCATTTCATCGAGCGATCAACCGGCGTGGCTTGGGGTTTTCGAGCGTTACGCCCGGATGTGCATTTTTGTGCGTCTTCCCGTATTGCAACAGGATTTAAGTTCGTTATATTTACTTGTTTTCGTGGCTCCTTCTCGCAGGCTAGCGTAGCTCAATTGGCAGAGCAGCTGATTTGTAATCAGCAGGTTGTGGGTTCAAGTCCCTCCGCTAGCTCGTCTATGACTTGAGCAAGTTAGCCGGCGAGGATCGGTGAGGGGGGTTTCCCGAGCGGTCAAAGGGGTCAGACTGTAAATCTGATGGCACTGCCTTCACAGGTTCGAATCCTGTACCCCCCAGTAAAATCAGCGCGCGGCGGGGATGCGGACGAAGGCGAGAACGAAATGACGAATGACGAATGTCTAGTGACGAAGGACGATGCGCGCGAGCGCAGTTCGTCATTCGTGCTGCCTTATTCCTTAGACATTCGTCATTAGTCATTTGAGAACCGCGGGTGTAGCTCAATGGTAGAGCAATAGCCTTCCAAGCTGAAGACGAGGGTTCGATTCCCTTCACCCGCTTTGCATGGCTGGCTCGGCGGTGGAGGGTTTAACTGACCGAAGCTCATACGCTGCTGTAGCTCAGTTGGCAGAGCGCGTCCTTGGTAAGGACGAGGTCATGGGTTCAACTCCCATCAGCAGCTCTCGCGGGATAATTTGAATTCATTTCGATTCAGGGAATTTTTCCTTTCGCCAATTTGAGAAACGCAGGGAGATAGAATGGCCAAAGACGTTTTCACCCGAACCAAACCACACGTCAATGTCGGCACGATCGGCCACATCGACCACGGCAAGACCACGCTCACCGGCGCTCTTTTGGCCGTTCA
>DASZFO010000280.1 GCA_035939775.1 Pirellulales bacterium
ATTCCTATGTTTCCATGCACCAACCCCAAAATCCAAACCCGAAGTCATAACCTCAACGTGCCAAACTGCAAAGTGCGGAATGCACCCCTGCCGCACACAGCGCACGCTTGCCACTTTGCAAGAACGCGTCATTGCCTTAGAATTCGGCATTCCGCCGCTGGCGGGTCCCCCGATAGCCGCCGAACTGATCATAACAATGACCTCGCCCACCGCAATTGCCGGGTATTTGGCCCTGTTCACGATCATCGGCGCTGGGTTTCTCTTTGGGAACTTGTTTTTAGGCCGGTTCCTGCGGCCCAAGGCCCCGAACAAGGAGAAGCTGGAAGTCTACGAATGCGGCGAGCCGACGATCGGGTCGAGTTTCGTGCAATTCGATCTGCGATTTTATGTGGTCGCATTGCTGTTCATCATCTTCGACGTTGAAGTGGCGTTTTTCTTCCCGTGGGCGAACGTGTTCGGGAAGGCCACCAATTTGATGGACCCGAATTTCGTCGCGGTGCAGAGTTCGACCGACACGAAGCACCCCGGCGTCGAACTGACGCCGGCTGCCGCGGCGGTGTATCGCGAGTTGGGCGTTAGTCGTCCGACCGTGCCGACCCTTCCGACCGACGCGGCAGCGTCCCCTTCGGCGACAGGCGTCAAACCGCAAACCGTCGAACAGGGGAGCGAGGCGGTGCGGGCCAGCGCCGGACGATTGGCGCTACTTTCGATGGTCGACATCGGCGCGTTCTTCGCCGTGCTCTTGGTCGGCTTCGCGTATGTGTGGAAGCGCGGCGATCTCGACTGGGTCCGCGCCGTCGGCTCCGACCGCGCCGCGCAGGTTGAACGTCCGTTGGCAACCGTACCGGAACCTGAGCCATTGCTCCACGTGTAGCCGCGGCCAAGCGGAGCGCGGCACAACTGCCGCGGCGAAATGAACTGAGATTTGTCATTTGTGCTTCGTCCGTTGTCCGTCGTACTTCCCCCGCCCCTCATCTCCAGCCCCTAGCCTCTTCCGTGCAAGGCCAACCCTTCCTTGACCGCTTGAAGCAGCGTTTCGGCGACAAGATCACCGGCGCGAACCTCGAAGCCATCGATCCGTGGATTGAAGTTTCGCCCGACGGCTTATTGGAGGCTTGCAGGTATCTGCGCGACGAGCCGGATTTGCTGTTCAACTTCTTGAGCTGCATCTCGGGGATCGATTATTTCGAGCCGGATGCCAAGAAGGCCGCGAAGGTCGCCTGGAAGCCACATCTGGAGGTGGTCTATCATCTGTGGAGCGTGCCCCATCGCGTAACGCTGGTGCTCAAGGTGATGCTGCCGCGGTGGAAGGACGATGTGGCTGGGGAATTGCCGGAGGTCCCCTCGGTCAGCGGCGTCTGGAGCACGGCCGATTGGCACGAGCGCGAGGTCTACGACCTCTCGGGCGTTCGCTTCGTCGGCCACTCCGGTCTTCGCCGCATTCTCTGCCCGGAAGATTGGATCGGCCACCCCCTCCGCAAAGATTACGAGATGCCGCTGGAGTACCACGGAATTCGAGGTCGCTAGCGCTTGTTGTCAGTGGTGCGTCGTCAGTTGCAGATTGTCGGAATTGAATGACTGATCGGAAAGGGACCGTCGGGATGTCTCGAACGAATTTTGAAAACTTGAGAGTTTATCAACTCGCAGAACGACTGGCGGACCAAGTTTGGGAGATAGTGAATCGGTGGCCGAACCTTCCGCGTGACACCGTCGGAAAGCAGGTGATTCGCGCAGCAGACAGCGTGGGAGCGAACATCGCTGAAGGAACCGGTCGAGGCTCATTTCAGGATAATCGGCGGTATGTCCGCATCGCGCGAGGATCGCTTAATGAGACCAAGCACTGGTTGCGTCGAGCGTTTTCCCGGCGTTTGCTCGGGCAACTCGAAATTGATAGCCTGAAGGGCATCCTCGATGAACTCTCGCCTCGGTTGAATGCATACTTGCGCTCCATTGGTCCCGTCAAGGACACGCAACAAAGTCCGACTGGCGAATTACCTGCGAACGGTGAAGGACCAAAAACTAACGTCACGACGTTTAGTTTGGGGAGCGGAAATGGCCAAGCGCAAGAATAGTCGTCTCGGTCACAAAATTCGAATTGGTCAGATGCCGGAGCTAGAGATCGTCCATAAGGATCTAATGATCACGGTCAGTTCGCTGTCGAGTGGCAAATTGGGCGACCTGACGATCAGCCGCGGTGGACTCGGATGGTTTCCGAGTGGTCCGTCCAAGGAACGGCATTTCACCTGGGAACAATTTGCCCGTTGCGTTAGAGAGTGGAAAGAATAGGATCGTTGCGCGATAGATTCGCCACCACGGACGACGGACCACTGACATGTCAACCTATACCGACGATCCGCGGATCATTGAATTCGACGTCCGCACGGACGAGATGCTGGTCAACATGGGGCCGCAGCATCCGAGCACGCATGGCGTGCTCAGGCTCGTGCTGCGGACTGATGGCGAGGTGGTCTCCGAGGTCACTCCGCACATCGGCTATCTCCATCGCTGTGCCGAAAAAATCGGCGAGAATCTCACGCCGCGGCAGTGGATCCCGTACACCGACCGGATGGACTACCTGGCCGGGATGAACATGAATCTCGGCTGGGCGCTCACCGTCGAGAAGCTGTTGAAGCACGAGCTGCCCGAGAAGGCGAAGCACTTGCGGGTGCTGATCGCCGAAATGGGGCGAATCGCCAGCCATCTGGTCGGCATGGGGGCTTATGGCTTGGACCTGGGCACGTTCAGCCCGTTTCTGTATGCGTTCCGCGAGCGAGAAAAAATCCTCGACCTGTTCGAGGAAGTCTGCGGCGCGCGGCTTACGTATAGCTACATCACGGTCGGCGGGGCGACGGCCGACCTGCCGCGCGGCTGGCTGCAAAAGTGCGAGCAGTTCCTCGACCAGTTCGTGCCCGTGATTCAGGAATATCACGCCTTACTCACGAGCAATGCGATCTTTGTCCGTCGGGCGGCGGGCATCGGCGTCCTGTCGGCGGAAATGGCGATCGACTACGGCTGCACCGGCCCGGTGCTTCGTGGCAGCGGAGTCGATCAAGACCTCCGCCGCGACGGCGAAGAGCGCTACACCGAGATGTACGACGGCTATGCCTTCGAGGTGATCGTCGAGAAGAACGGCCACTATCCGCGCGATCACGACTATCCGCCGGTGCCCGCGATCGCCGTGCTCGGCGATTGTTGGCACCGGTTCTACGTGCGGATGCTCGAGGTCGTGCAATCGGTCGATCTGGTGCGGCAGGCGATCGACCGCTACAGCACGGCCAAAGGTTCGTGGGGCGAACCGGTCAAGCTCAATGAAAAGTTGCCGAAGGGAGAAGTGTATCTAGAAACGGAATCCCCGCGCGGGCAGATGGGGTTCATGATCGTCAGCGAAGGGGGCTCGATCCCCTGGCGCGTCCGCGCCCGCAGCAGCTCGTTCTGCAA
Source organism: Pirellulales bacterium (assembly GCA_035939775.1). NCBI lineage: Bacteria > Pseudomonadati > Planctomycetota > Planctomycetia > Pirellulales > Pirellulales bacterium. Next base: position 3,439 of record DASZFO010000280.1, read on the forward strand.
TCTATCCGTCACCCACGAACTCTGCCGCGGCTGCCTGATCGCCGACGTGCCCGCCATCGTCGGTTCGCTCGATATCGTGATGGGGGAGATTGATCGGTAAGCCGGTTTGAAGAACTAGATGGTCGAGTAGAGTAGTGTGGCGCGGGATCGCCGCCGAGGCTTGCCTTTGCCGGTGCAAGCAACAACAATAAATGCGTCACGAAATTACGGCACAAGCGCGCATTTCAGAATTGGAAGGTTTTCGCTCGATGAATACGATCCAGGCGGTTTTCGAAAACGGCGTCTTTCGTCCGGTCGGACCAGTGGACCTGCCGGAGCATTCGACAGTCGAGTTTGAGCCGCGATTGCAGGGAGCAGTTCCGGTCGTGGATCAACCGCCGACCCAGCCGCTGATGTCCGACGGACTGGCCAAAATCTACGCAATTCTCGGAGAGCGATATAATTCAGGAGTTTCCGACACGGCTGCGCGCCATAACGAGCACCAGCCATGACCGACGTGTTTTTGGACACGGTTGGGATCATTGCGATTTGGGATGAGGCGGACCAATGGCATGATCCCGCCGACGCGACCTACCGGAGATTGCTCGTTGAAGGTCGTCGCCTAGTTACGACTACAGCCGTACTCTACGAGTGCGGTAACGCGGCTGCCCGACGCCAATATCGTCCGCGAGTTAATGCCCTCCGTCGGCTCCTCACTCAAGAACGTCTTCTGATTGATCCGACATCCGAAGATGTTGAACGGGCTTGGGCCGCATACGACGGAGGCCGGCCAGGAGATCCCGGAATCGTGGATCACGTTTCATTCGTTGTGATGCATCGCCTCGGCATCCAAGACGCCTTCACGAACGACGAGCATTTTGCAACCGCGGGTTTCACCTCGCTCTTCTAAGGGCACCTAACGAGTCCGGCTGGGGGAGGGGGGCATTCCCCATTTTTCTCACTACAATGGGTTCATGCGATGCCGACCGTTTCAGTTTCCGATGTGGCGGCTGTTTTACGCAACTGTGTGGTTTTGCGTTGCAGCATGGGCAATTGGCATATTCGTGCGTGCAATTGGGATTGACTGGGGCTTCCTTTACCTCGCCATCGCATCGATGATCGCAGGAATTGACGCGATCTGCGGACGGCCGACGAACGACGGCCAGATCATTGCGGCTCGACGGGCATCGATCTACCGATTGACGATTATCTGCTCCGCGACCCTTTTACTTCTCTGGCTACCGATCATCTATTGGATCCCCATCGGCGGGGGCTGCCGCCCTATGGTCCAATTGCCGTTCAGTGTATTCGTGATCCTTCCGGCCTCAGCGATTGGGCTGGCTAAAGCGAGCCGGCAACTCATGGCACTCTGGCCGAAAAAGCGCACGGGGCTGATCGCCATCTCCCTGTCATTGCTTCCGTTTGTGATCTACATCCTCTCGCAATGGCTGATTTTGGACGTCCTCGGGATCGTTTATGAGGACTAGTTGGCATTCGTCCGGAGAACATGAAGACGCTGAGTGGGTTCATTTTCCTATGCAGAAGCGACTAAAAACACGGTCGAGTAGGTCGTCGGTGTAGATTGCGCCGACAACTTTTCCGAGGTCCAACAGCGCGGCGCGGATTTCGGCGGCGATAAGCTCGTCACCTTGCCGCGTAATTGCTATGTCGCGGGCTCGGGCGAGTGATTCGGCTGCCGGACGAAGGGATTCGCGGCAGCGGACCGCGGTGGCAACGACGGCGCCAGCGGGATTCGCGGCGGCGGCGACCGCGATTAATTCCGACTGTATGGCCACTTTGAGCATGTCGAGGCCGAGTCCGGTTACCGTCGAGGTTTTGATTCCCGTCGCGAGCCGCGAGTTGGAGGTTGGTAGGTCACATTGAGTAAGTACCACGAGTTGCGCCGTATCGCGGCGCAGCTCTGCTTGTTCCCATTCGTTGAGCGGCCGGGTGGCGTCGAGGCAGAGTAGCCTCAAATCAGCGCGCTCGTGTTGCTCGTGGCTGATTTGTTGAGCGACGGTGGAAAGATCGTCGGCAGAGGCAGTGGATTCAATCCCCGCCGTGTCGACAAGGTGGCATGAGACGCCGCCGAGTTGTAGTCGCGCGGCCAGATAATCGCGCGTGGTTCCTGGTTGAGACGAAACTAGCGCCGCGGGCCCGCTGCCCATCAAGGCGTTGAACAGGCTGCTTTTGCCGACATTCGGCCAGCCGACGAGGGCCACCCGCGGCTCGAAGTCGGTTCGGTCTCGTCCGCGCACTTGCTCGACCAACGCCGCGATGCCGGCGGCGGCTGTCGAGAGTCGTCGCTGCAATTCGTTGCCCGTCACAAATCGAATGTCCTCTTCGACGAAGTCGAGTCCGGCCTCCAAATCCGCCAACAGATCGAGCAGTTGATCCCGCAGCAGCTTGAGCGGCCGCGTCAAACCGCCGGCCAATTGAGCTAGCGCTACGTCGAGCTGCCGCCGGTCGTCGGCATCGATCACTCCCAGCACCGCCTCCGCTTGAACCAGATCGACCCGCCCGGCGAGAAACGCCCGCAGCGTGAACTCCCCTGGCTCTGCCAACCGCGCTCCCGCGGCGCAGGCGATTCGCAGCAACGCTTGAAGGATCGGCGGCGAGCCAAGCGTGTGCAATTCGGCAACGGGCTGCCGCGTGTAGCTGCGGCAAGTCGGCCAGAGATAAAGGTCGCAAGGGAGCGGTTGGTCGCCAGGCCGATTCGCAAGCGACACGGCGGCCGTCCCGAGAACGCAGGTTGCAGCGCGAAGATCGGCGAGAGCGATCGGTTCGGCAGGGGCAAAGAATCTCTGTACCGTCGCCAGTACATCCGGCCCGCTGATTCGCAGGATGCCGCGATCCGCACCCCCTGGCACCGTGGCAATGGCTGCGATCGTGTCGTCAATTGAGTGCATGGCGCAAATCGTATTAGCCCAAGCGCTTTGTTGGCAAGGGAGCGGCCTGCTAGAATTGCCAGCGGCTTGAGACACGATCCGACCGCCCGGCGGTGGCCTTCGGTGACTCTGGTTCGCAACCGAACCGGCTAACGAATAATCCCCGGCCTCCGACTTCGCTACTAAGGCGCATGACAAAACTCAAGAACCTTCCGCTCGCCGCCGTTTTCTTGTCGCTGCTCGTTCCCGTCGCCGCCGCTCGGGCCGACGACTGGCCGCAATGGCGCGGGCCGCACCGCGACGGCGTGTGGAGCGAGTCGGGCATCGTCGAGAAGTTTCCCGACAAGCAACTTGCGATCAAGTGGCGAATGCCGGTCGGCCCCGGCTATAGCGGCCCGACGGTCGCTGGCGGTCGCGTGTACATCACCGATCGGGCCGTTGAACCAAAGCAAACGGAACGAGTCCATTGCTTCGACGCCCGCACCGGCGAGGACCTTTGGAGCTACTCGTACGATTGTCCGTACAAAATCGGCTACGACGCCGGTCCGCGGGCGGCGGTGAGCATCGATTCCGGACGAGCGTACGCGCTCGGGGCGATGGGCAACTTCCATTGCTTCGACGCGGCGACCGGGAAGGTTATCTGGAAAAAAGACCTGCTCGATGAATACAAGATTCAAATGCCGATCTGGGGCATCGCCGCCGCGCCGCTGGTGGATGGCGATTTGGTGATCGTCGAGGTCGGTGGCGAGAATGCTTGCATCGTGGCTTTCGACAAAGCGACCGGTGCTGAGCGGTGGAAATCACTGGACGATCGGGCCGGCTACGCCGCGCCGATCGTCATCGAACAGGCGGGCCGCCGCGTGCTCGTTTGTTGGACGGGAGATAATATCGCCGCGCTCGATCCGGCCAGCGGCGAACTGCTTTGGAAGCTCCCCTTCAGGCCGTCGAAGATGGTGCTCAACGTGGCCACGCCGGTCGCGCATGACGATCGGCTTTTCGTGACGGCATTTTACGACGGCTCGCTGATGGCCCGGCTCGATCGCGACAAGCCGACGGCGGAAATCCTCTGGCGGAAGAAAGGTCTCGATGAGCAGAAGACCGAGGCCTTGCATTCGATCATTGCGACACCGTACTTCGATGGCGACAACATCTACGGCGTCGATAGCTACGGCCAACTGCGATGTCTCGATGCAAAAACGGGCGAACGCGTCTGGGAGAGCCAGAAAGCCGTGCCCAAGGCCCGCTGGGCGACGATCCACATGGTCCGCAACGGCGAGCGGATGTTCATGTTCAACGAGCGCGGCGAATTGATCATCGCCAAGCTCGCGCCCGACGGCTTCCACGAGATCAGCCGGGCCAAACTCATCGAACCGACCACCGGCCAGCTTAACCAGCGCGGCGGCGTTTGCTGGGCGCACCCGGCCTTTGCCGACAAGTGCATCTTCGCCCGCAACGATCGCGAAATCGTCTGCGCGAGTCTCGCTAAGGAGCCGTGATCCTATCGGCGCCCTGGCGACGGATTCAAAGCCTCGGGTAACCCGGCCGATTCCCAGGCCGGATCGGCCGAAATCGGCGGGCCGAACGACGTGGATTGTGGGTGCGATTCGGGAGCGAACGGCTCGGCCGGAAGCCGCAATGATGGATCGACCGGAGTCGGCAGAGCCGCTGTTTTCGCCGGGAATCGGTCTGGCGGATTGAAGAGCCGTTGCTGCGATACGCGCACCGGCGCCGGCCCGGCATCGGGCGTCTTTTCGCCGTCGACCAGCGGCACGTGCAATTCGTCGCCGGCGAATTGAGTGTGGTCGTACAGCGTCCCGCGCTGGAACGGCCCGGCGCCGAAGAGCCACAGATCGCGGGCTTTGCTCGCCACGACATCGGCGCCAGATTGCCAAACCGGCGCGCCCGTCTCGCGATGATAGGCGAACACGGCGATCTTTGCGACCGCCTGCTGGTCGGTGCGCCTCGCCAGGGCAAGTTCCGGCAGAGCGCTGGGCAGAGCCGGCGCGCCAACCACTGGGGCGGAAAACGTGGGCAAGCTGATCGCCGGAATGCCGTAAAGCAGATCGTGGCGATCCGTGCCGACCGTTCCCGCTCGGACCTCGACAACAAACGCGGCCTGGTCCCGTTTCTCCTTGAGCACGCAACCGCTCGAGACCATCTGCTGCCTTAGGGTACCCGTGAGATATTCCTTATCGACCGCCTCGCCAAGATAGGACGTGTCGAGATACACGTCCTTGCCTGCTAGCAGCCGAAAGTCGATCCGGCTGACCGCCCGATCGATCGCGTCGGAAACGAGCATCTGTTCGGTGGCCGTGCGCTTGGTGTCGGTCCAGCGCGTCGTGCCACAGCCGCCCAGGCAGATGGCCAAGAGCGTGCTGAGCCAAACGAGATGTTGCGTGCCGATCGAACCCATGCAATGCGAGCCAAGATGAAACGTCGGGGAACCTATCGCGCGGGCCGCCAATGCCCGATCGGGCTTTGAAAGCGGCAAGCCAGCGGCCGGGTGTGGGGTGCCGCCGACTAGTGTAAACGGGACGCGGATTATAGCGGCGAGTCAGAGCCAGTTGAACCGCGATTTGTCGCCGTGCAACGGCCCCGGGGAATGCAAATCGCTAGCCCAAAAGCGATTATGGAATTCGAACCGGACGGCAGAAATCAGGCGCGCCGTTGCTAGCATCGCCTCGCGGAAACGTCGCTGCTCGAAGTGCAGCGAAGATAGGGGGTCGAAAAATGGTTTTGAAGTCTGAGAGCAACTAGCGAGACTGCAAAACCTGCACAAGCTGGCGGGTTGCACCGCCACGATCATTTACCGGCGGAACGACTTGCTCGCGCCGTCGTCGGATTGGCCCGGAACGGATTGAAGCGGCGGATTGCGGCCGGCGATGGCCCGATCCGGCCGTTGCAGCCCCGGCGCATCGTCTCCGCCGTAGACCATCATTTCCTCGGCGTTGACGAGCTTCGTGCCCAGCGCTCCGCATTCCACCTCCGCCCGGAATACTTGCTTGCCGCTGTGCTCGGCACGGGCCTTGACCTTGAGGGTCAGATCCCCGCCGGCCGAGAGCGTGGGCAGCGGGCGAAACGCGACGACGCCGTTCGAGATGTCGTGCGCGCCCCCCTGAGCCGATACCGGCTCGATTCCCTCGGAGAAGTAGATCACTACTCCGACGCCATCCGCCGCTTTGCTGCCGCGGTTGTGAACTCGCAGCTCGTAAGCCACTTCATCGCCGACGCCGATCGGGCCTGCCGGCTCCGAAACATCGAGCTTGAGATCGGCCAGGGCCTCGACGTTCGTCGTGATGTTGGCCACGTCGCTCACGTCGCCCGCGGCTGACGAAGTAATCTGGATACGATTTGGGCCAGGGTTCGCCAAGCTGCACTTCAAATCGAACGAACTGTCGCTTCCCGGACGAAGCGCCGGCAGCGACCAAACGACTTTTCCTTGCTCCGACTTCCATTGTCCGCCGGCCGACGCGGAAACAAACTTTGCTCCCGGCGGCAGCGCGGCGAAGACGTGAACGTTGTCGGCCACCGCGTTGCCCGGATTCGTGACTTGAATCGCGTAGCTTGCGGTCGTGCCGGAGTACCTGGTCTTGGCCCCTTCGACGGCGAGCGCCACCGCCGCTCGACGGACGAGCACCTCTTGGGCCGCCTCGGCTTTGAGTCCCGGTTCGGCGGAGGCTGTCGCATGTATTGAAAGCGTGCCGGACTGACGCGCCGTCAATTCCAGTTCGACCACCTTGCTGTCACCGGCGCGGATCGTGCCGATCGGGTGCTTGGAGGCCGGAGCAGCCGAATTGCCGATTGGATCGAGCTGCACCACGACGTTCTCGGCGTCTCCCGTGCCGGGATTCGAGATCGTCAGACGGAAGAGTTTGCTTTGGCCATAAACCACTTCGTCCGGCCCGGCGATGGTCATGTCGAGCTTCGGCTCTTGCACATCGACCGACGTTTGAGTAGCAATCGGTGAAAAGGCCCACTGCACGGCTAGATCGAAGCCGCGGCCTTTCCGCGGCAAGAGCCGCAGTGCGAGCGTCTCCTTGCCATGGGCTTCGAGACGAGGAATTCTCCATTGGAACGGCTCAGCGCCTTCGGCGGTAGCGGCTCGGATCGTCCCCGCGCTTGCCTGCGAGCCGGCCACGTCGGTCCATTCGGGAATCTTCACGGTGACCGACAAATCCGGGGCGGCAATCTCTCCGGCATTTCGAATCGTGACTGTGTAGGTGGCTATTTTGCCGATGATGATCGTTCGAGGCCCCGTGGTTTCAACGCTCACCAGCGGGCTTTGCCGAGTGAACAACACCGCTGCGCCGGTCGGGGAGCTGCTTTCGGCGGTTGCAATTTCCGGTGAAGCATGCACCGACGAGTGGCTCGGCGCTGCTTCGATCAAATCCGACTTCGCCGACCGCGGCTTCGACGATTGCGAACCTGCCGTGGAATCCGAGTGTTCCACCATGCCAACGGACGCGGGCTTGTTCGGCGTGGCCAAGCCTGGCGTGCTCGCGGAAACGTCGTCGGCATCTTCCGATGAGATCACAACCCGTCGCGACGACGGGCCGGCCTTCAAGTTCGGCTCGGCCGGGATTGTTGAAAACTGCCGGGGACTGTCCCCTTTTGTGTCCCCCGCGGTGGATTCAACGGTCGCGGAAGAAATGGGGACTGCCCCCTTCTCCACAAGCGGTTTTTCCGCGACGGGCGCCGAGCGGTCGGTTTCGGACGATTGTCGAATTGCCGCGAGTCGTTCTTGAAGCGACCGAGAATCGTGCGGCATCGAATCGTCGGACTTAAGATCCTGAGAGAGAGGACTCTCGGCCACCGAACTCCGCGGCTGCGAAGCATCCGCGGTCGAGCCGTGAACGAGCGCCTTCTCTGAGAACGACGGACGGGCGCCCAAATCGGTGGGCGAACCGGTCGTAATCAGCGTGCCCTGCGTGACGACCGGTTTCATGTCGCCAGCCGTAACGCGCGGGGCCATCTTGCTCGGCGCCGTGTTTTGAGGCGCGTAGCCGTCAACCACGCCCGCGCTAATGGCCTGCGAAGGCCCATATAGCCGCCGATTCGATTGGCTTTGAATTGTTACCGAGTGCAGCGGCTGTGTATTCGACGAGTTTGAGTTGGAGGATGAATTGGAAGAACCGTCTTGTGCTCCCGAAGCGGCATTACCGTTGTTCGAATTCGAGTTGTTATCGTTCGTCGGCCAGCGGAGCAGATTCAAGCTCCTTCCGAAGGGCCACGGAGCGCTGGAGTGAGTGTCGTCCTGGCCTCGGACGACAATCGCCAGACAAAGCAGCGCGGCGGCGGAGGCCAGAAAGACGGATAATTTGGAGAACATGGTCAGTCCATCCTGGACGTAGAAAGCCCTTGGAACAGTCCGTTGTACGTCTATATCGGCTGGCGAATTCGTAGCCGTTAAGACAATTGGCGCGGTCGTTCGGCAATGACCGACTCGGCAAGATAAGCAGATCGGAAGGGCGCGCTACGGACGCGATTCCGAGGCAGATGCATGCTCGCGCCGCAAACGTAGCCGACGCTGCTAGCGTCGGCGCTGCCAGCATCGGTCGTGTGCGACGTTGGCAAACGTCCGTGGCTCACACCCCATTATTTTGCCGGCTGAGCATAAGAAAGTGCCAACAGCGCATACGCCGTCACGAGATTCGTGTTCCCTTCGAGGAAGCGCGGATCGGTGTTGACCCACGAACCGTCGGGGCGCTGCCGCTTGGCCAGCTCAACCAGCAGATCGTGCCGCCAGTCGTGCTTCACGCCGTTGTCGTCGTCGAGATCACGGAGTCCCAAAGCGCTAAGTGCCTTGGCGAACGTGTGGTAGTAATAGTACAGGCCATCTTCCGTCTTCGTACCCGTGCCGCTGTATCCCATGCCTGGGTTTGCCGAAAGCGTGTAATGGGCCTTGATCCATTTCACGGCCCCTTTGACCCGTGGATCATCGGCCGTCACGCCAGCGAAGATCATGCTCTTAAGACCGGCGTAGGTCATCGAGCCGTAGCTCCGCAAACCTCCTTCTGGGGTGTTCTTGGCTTCGCTGACGCCGCCGGCCGCGGGGGTGTAATAAAAACCGCCGTCGCCGACCTTCGCCGCGAACGGCGTCGTGTTGTGCTCGGTTTCAAGATTCTGGCAGTTAGAGACGAACACGAGCGCCCGCTTGACCGCCTCGTCGTCTGGTCCGGCGTCGGTGGCTTGCAAGGCGTCGAGCAGGAAGCTGGTGTTGGAAAGATCGGCCCGCTTTTTCTTGGAGTCGTATCCGGCGCCGCCGTAGTTGAAGTCGGCAGGCTCGCCGGCCGATTGGATGCTCCGGATGAACTTGTCGGCCTTGGCGAGCAGATCCTTATAGCGCCCGTCGCCGTTCGCCGCCGCGAAGCATTGGATCGCCAAACTGGTTTCATAGTTCTGCACCGGCGATTTCGGAGAATAGATGCCGCCGTCGTCGTGAACGAACGACTGCAAATACTTCAAGCTCCTGGCGACTGCCGGGTCGTCCGGCGAGCGGCCGTGCTTGAGCAAGGCGGTCGTGCAGATTGCCGCGATGCCCGGACCTTCCTTGCCATACGATCCGTCGGCCTGCAGCCCCTTATCGATGAGGTATTGGATTCCCTTGTCGACGGTTTGCTGATAGAGCTTCGCATCGGAGATGGCCGCGGGAGCTGTGTCAGCAGCTCGTGCCACGGTCGCCGCGAGACCGATGAAGATGGAGGCCGTCAAAACTGCCGTAAAACTGGGACGGACCATAACGCATCTCCCAAATGCTCGAGTTCTAGTGGATAATTGCCAGGATTTCGTCCTCGCTCATGATCAGCATCGATTCGCCGTTCACCTCGACTTCGACGCCAGCGAAGTTCGTGAAAACGATCCGATCTCCCTCGCGGACCTGATGCGGCAGGCGCGACCCATCAGGGAGCCGCCGACCGTCGCCGACCGACAGCACCCTTCCCTCTCGTGGTTTATTTTGGGCTGCTTCCGGAAGCACGATCCCGCCGGCCGTTTTGGCCTCCGGTTCCAGTCGCTTGACGACCACATTCGTTCCCAAGGGAACTACTTTCATGGATTTCTTTGACTCCAAATGCCAGCGCGCCGGGGTTTTATAAGAGCGCCTAACAAATCCGGCGGGGACTGTCCTCCTCTTGCGCGGGCACCATCGCGGCGATGGTCGCCGGAGCAAAACGTGGACTGTCCCCTTCTCCCGGCCGGATTAGTTAGGCGTTCTAACGCTCCCGGTTTCCAACCGCCAACCCGGAGGCCATTCTGATTCTCGCATTCCCGCGTGTTGCATTCAAGTCGTGCGGTCCCCGCCGAAAGCCCTCCGACAACGACAAGGACCGCGCGATCGTTCATTTTCGCAGCGCCATCGCCGCGAGAAACGCGAGCCAACCTAGGATCGTCAGCGACATGAACGCCAACGCGAGCTTTTGCTTGCCGTTGGGAGCGGGCGGCGGCGAGAGCGGATCGAAGGGATCCAGTGCAGCCGATTGCTGACTCTTGGGAGCCAATTTGTTTGCCGCCGGCGACTGGCGATCGGAGTTGGATTTAGCCACTGCGTTTCTCCGCGGGCGTGATTTTGAAGTCCTGGCGAAATGCGATGTCGAAATCGAACACGTCATCAAAATCCTCGCGCCGATCCTGCTTGGTCTTCTTCATCCTCTCGATATCGATGAGGTTGAAGACGATGTTGCCGAAATCCCTGGTCGTTTTGATCCCCCAACTTTCCAGAACCGACTTGGCCATGTAGCCATATTCGTCCAAGGCATATTGCCGGATTGCCTCGCACAGCTCTTGGCCGGTGAGATGGCGTTCCGGCGCCCGCTCGGCGGAGCGCCGGACGCGTGGGGCCGGTGGTTCCGGCTCATCCGACTCCCGCTCGATTCCCATGCCCAGCGAATTGTGCGCGAAACTGAGCGCCTCTTCGACGAATGCGTAGGCGTCGAGCTTGTAGCGACGATCTTGCTTGAGAAGCTTGGCCAAGGGATGCGAAGGGTCCAGCATGTAAGTGTAAGGCACTAGACAATAAACACGCGAAGGAGGAATGAAGAAGGCGTAAGGAACCGATCAATCGTTGCTTCCTACTGCCTTCGTCATTCGTCACTCCTCACTCGCAATTCCTCACCTCGGTTCAAGACCGTCAGCACGTCGCTGGCGGTGATCAGCACTCGGCGACGGTCTTCCGTCTCCACGAGCAACTGCCCCGCCAGAATCTCGTGAGCCAGAACGCGACTGCGACCATTTTGCGTCAACACGTCCGAGCCGATCGGCGGAAGGTCCTTCTGCAACTCCTCATACGTATCATACTCATATCGCAGGCAGCATTTTAGCCGCCCGCAACGACCGGAAATCTTCGTCGGGTCGAGCGTCGCCTTTTGCAGCTTGGCCATTTTCATCGAGACCGGCGGCATTTCGGAAAGGTGCGTGTTGCAGCAAACGGGCTTGCCGCAATCGCCGTAATCCGCCAGCAGTTTCGCCTCGTCGCGCACACCAATCTGCCGCATCTCGATCCGCGTCTGGAATTCCGCCGCAAGCAGTTTGACAAGCTCACGGAAATCGACCCGATTCTCGGACAAATAATAGATGACGACTCGTTCGCCGCCGAAAACGTGCTCGACGTCCACCAATTGCATATCCAGTTGCAATTGCTCGATCAGCCGCCCGCACGTTTGGAATTCCTCGCGCTGCTGGTTCAGGATTCGAGAACGCTCCATCACGTCGGCCGCGGTCATCTCGCGCAATACCTGCCCCTGCCCCGGACTCTTGAGGTCCTTGACCGCCTCCGGTGTCGCCTCGCAGAGCACGACCGCGGACTCGAGCCCGCGATCGGTGCGGGCGATCACCTGCGTTCCCCGCGAGTAGGCGGAGTCGTCTCGGGCAGCCATGATCGCCAGATGGCGCATCACGCCAAAGCGGACCACATATTTCGGCATATCCTCTCCGTTGCTTGGCTTGCCAGAGTATAGCGAAGGGCGACTAGGGCGAAAAGCGGTGACGAATCGTCTTGAATTGGCCGGGGCCGCGCCCTATTTGGGCCCAAACGTCGTCTTTAAGAGCAGAGGGGAATTTGGGTATTGCCTGCGTTGGAAGCGATTTTATGCGCCGATCCATCTTTTAGCCCGAAGGAGGACGATCAATGATTCCCGCCGAACGTTCCGTGGCTGGCCGAAGCGATTCAAACGGCCCGCCGTCAAAGAAGAAGCGGATGACCAAAGGCCGCTGGATTCTATTGGCTTCGGCATTGGTGCTCGGCGGAATCGGAGTGGCGTGGGCCGCCGGTTATTTCGGGCCCGATTCTCGGCTGGCGGAATTGAAGGAACTTCAAGCGAAGATTGCCGACCCGTTGCTATCCGACCAAGACAAGCGGGCATTTGGAACCGAGATGAGGAAAAAGGTCGAGTCGCTGCCTCAGAATCTCCAGCAAAAAGTGTTTCAGGAGATGGGATCGCAGTTCATGAAAGTGCAGCTCAAGCACGTCGGAGATATTCTGGCAATGCCGCCTGAGAAGCAGGCCGCCGAATTGGACAAGGATCTCGATCGCATCGCTGCGATGTCGAAGCAGTTCGAGCAAATGAGCAAGGCGAACCCCGGCAGCTCTGGGAATGGCGGCCCGCCCGGGTTTCCAAGCGCGCAGGCAACCGATGCCCAGCGCGCTGCGTTTCGCAATCAGATGTTGTCCAGCATCCCAGCCGATACGCGAGCGCAGTTCACCACTTTTTTCCAACTGCTGCAAGCCAGGGCCTCCCAACGTGGCATCCCGCTTCCACAATTTGGGCCGCGCTGAGGCCATCACCGGCTGCTAACCGCGCCGGTCGGCCGCGGGGCGGTGTTGCCGCGGTCTGGCTGCGATTGCTGTGGCCTTCCATCGCTGGGGGCCGAGTCCACCAGATTGCCATCGGCGTCCCAATGCCACGACTTGCCAACGAGCTGGTCGTCTTTGTAATCCGCTTGCGATTCCTTCAGGCCGTTCGGGTGCCAGGTGATCCAAACGCCGATTTTCTTGCCGGCCTCGTAATCGCCCTCGGCCTGCGGCTGGCCGTTTTCATGCCACCACTTGAATTTGCCGATCCGCAGATCGCGGTCGTATTGCGATTCGGTTTGCTTCGCGCCGTTGCGATACCAGGAGACCCAAACGCCGTGCTTTTGGTCCTGTCCGGCGGCCGGCGCGGCGCCGAGCGTCACTCGTGAGGACCACCAATCGTACGTCGCCTCGGGCATGGTATCCGTTTTCAAGTAATAGCCTTCGTAATGTTTCTGGCCGATCGTGTACCAGCCAGTCACCTTGGCGAGGATCTTTCCGTCGACATACGCGGTCTTCGAAATCAGTTTCTCGTCGCGGTCCCATTCCTGCACGTCGCCATTCAACGTTCCGCCGCGATAGGTCGCTTCGAGGCGCTTCTTGCCGTTGGGATGCCACCAGGTCCAAGTGCCGTTGCGAGTGCCATTGTCGAAGCTCCACTGGACGACCGCCTGTCCGCCGGCGTCTTTGATGGTCCAAGCGCCGTGCAGCCGGCCGTCCATGAAGGTTGCTTCGGAGGTGAATGGCCCGGCGAATTCGCCCTCGGGATCGGGCGAAAAGAGGTGCCCTTCGTCCTTGGCGAATTGCTGCATCCACTTGCCGTTTTGCTTGCCGTTGAGGAATTCTCCGGCCATGATGATTTGGCCATCCTGATCGAAGACCCTATACGTGCCTTGATTCACGTAATTCCCCTTGGTGTCCTGGCCGACTTCGCGCTCGACTTTGATCTTGCCGTTGGGATATCGATCGTTCACTTTCTCGACCTTGCCCATATTGATCACCGGTCCGGCCGAGGTGATCTTTGGACCGGAAGTGCGGACCGAAACATCGGCCTGCGGCGCGATCGAGATGGAGGGACGTTCGACCGTCCGGATTTCCGTGGCTGGCGATTCGCTCGGCGCGGCGGATGAATTGGTTGCGTCGTCGGCACGGGCGACCGTTCCGCAGACACCCAATACAAACACCGCGGCCATACGAGTGAGAGATTTCGTATCCATCAGAACAATTCCTCCTTGAGCAATGCGCCAGCGAAGTTCAATCCTTGAACGCGCGACTCGCGGCAGAATCCGCGAGAATTCGATCATGGAAAGACGCTCCCCCGAGCGCCGAGTCCATCATCTTTATCGACTCGTCACACTCGGAGTCCTTAGTGAATTAGGAAAAACTCGCAGAGTCCAATGGCTGGAAGTGTGGAAGGGTGTTGTGTCGTCTGCCTATGATCTAGGCGGGTGGATACCGGCTCTCGGTGCAGCTAAAGTGAACGGGCCCGGAATTGCGGGTTTTCGCGGATTCGATCAGGAACCGAAACGCGCGAATGAATACGTTTCTATCACAGAGGTCGGCCATACAGTTGGACAGCATCTTCGACACTTTCGATCCATCCATCTATCAAGTCCAGACGACCGCGCCTGGGCCGCAGGGGGCGCTGCCGATTTCGGATGAAATGCTGCGTGAGTGGCCGAGCGGCGATTTGTTCGGGCTGTCGCAGAATGCGGGCATGGGATGGAGCCCGGCCGAGATGACGGGGCCGCAGTTTCTCTTGCTCAGCACGCAAGGAGGAATCCGCGCGGCCGACGGCTCGCCGATCGCGCTCGGCTATCACACGGGTCATTGGGAGGTCGGGCTGCTAGTCGCCGAAGCGGCACGGACACTCAAGCGGGCGGGGGCGGTGCCGTTCGCCGCCTATTGCAGCGACCCTTGCGACGGCCGAACGCAAGGCACTGCCGGGATGTTCGATAGCCTCCCCTATCGCAACGACGCGGCGATGCTCTTTCGCCGCTTGATCCGTTCGCTCCCCACGCGGCGCGGCGTGCTCGGCGTGGCGACGTGCGACAAGGGTTTGCCCGCGATGATGATGGCCTTGGCGGGAACGAGGCAGTTGCCGAGCGTGCTCGTGCCCGGAGGTGTTTCGCTGCCGCCTTCCGTCGGCGAAGACGCGGGCAAGGTGCAAACGCTCGGCGTGCGCTATGTGCATGGCGAAGTCAGCTTGCAGGAAGCGGCCGAATTGGGCTGCCGCGCTTGCGCATCGCCGGGGGGCGGTTGCCAATTCCTGGGGACCGCCGCCACGTCGCAAGTGATCGGCGAGGCGCTCGGTATGTCGCTGCCGCATTCGGCGCTCGCCCCAAGCGGGCAGCCGATCTGGCTCGACATGGCGCGGCGCAGCGCACTGGCCCTGTTGAAGTTGGCGGAGAAAAAGCTGCCGCTTGCGGAGATTCTGACCGACGCCGCGATCCGCAACGCGATGGTCGTTCATGCGGCCTGTGGCGGCTCGACGAATCTGCTCCTGCACGTTCCGGCGATTGCCCATGCGGCCGGATTGAAACGGCCGACGGTCGATGATTGGCACGAAGTGAATCTTCGCGTGCCACGGATCGTCGATGCGCTTCCGAACGGACCGGTCGGTCATACGACCGTCCGCGTTTTTCTGGCAGGCGGCGTGCCCGAGATCATGCTCAAGCTGCGCGATCTGGATTTGCTCGATCTTAGCGCGTTGACCATCGCCGGCTGCACGCTCGACGAAGTCCTGCGGTGGTGGGAATCGTCGCCGCGACGCACGGCGCTGCGACAACGGCTTCGAGAATGCGACGGCGTGGAGCCGGACGACGTGATCATGTCGGCCGAACAGGCCCGCTCGCGAGGTCTCACCAGCACCATCTGTTTTCCGCGCGGCAATCTGGCTCCGGAGGGATCGGTCATCAAGAGCACAGCCGTTGATTCGCGCGTCGTGGATACTGACGGCGTTTATCGCAAGGACGGTTTGGCACGGGTCTTCGTGCGCGAGCGCGACGCGGTGGCCGCGATCAAAGGGCAAGGCACCGCGCCGATTCGGCCTGGCGACGTGATCGTGCTGGCCGGCCGCGGGCCGCTCGGTTCGGGCATGGAAGAGACTTATCAAATCACGGCAGCGCTCAAGCACCTGGAATGGGGGCGCGAAGTGGCCGTGCTCACCGACGCGCGCTTCTCGGGCGTCAGCACGGGGGCCTGCATCGGCCATGTCGCTCCTGAAGCACTTGCCGGCGGGCCGATCGGCAAGGTGCAAGAGGGAGACCGAATTCGCATCGTCGTCGATTGCCATCGGCTCACGGGAAGTGTCGAGCTAGTGGGCAATCGAGAGCGATTGTTCGAGCCGGGCGAGGCGGACCACGTGCTGGCCATCCGCTCGCCCAGCGATAGCTTGCGGCCAGACGACCGTCTTCCGGACGACACGCGGCTGTGGGCCGCGCTGCAAGCAGCCAGCGGCGGGCCGTGGGCCGGATCGGTTTACGATGTCGAGCGGATTCTGCGCCTGCTCGAAGCCGGCCGCCGCGCGCTGGAAGAATAGAAGCCGCGAGAAAGGTAGGGTGTGTCAAGCAAAGCGCGGACGCACCGCAGAGAGCCCTCAGCAAAGCAACGTCGCACGTGGCGCCGGTGCGTCTTCGCTGCGCTTGACACACCCTACAAAAAAACCCGCGGCGCTTGTTCGGAAGCGCCGCGGGTGGCAAATCATAGTTAGAGGAAAGGATTCGACGCCCAGTTCACGGCCGGCGGGAAGTGAGAGACGCGCGGATCGCCCGCCCCTCACAAAAACAGACCCGGTGGATCTTGCATGGCTGCCCTCCTCATCGTCGTAAAGGATTAGTGTCGTAAAGGATTCTTTCGGTCCCGAGCAAACTTCGATCGTCGACACATTCATACGTATCAAACGTCCGCCGAGGCCGTCAACGCTATTTTGTCGCCGCGGCCGGCGATTCGGCAAGAAAAATGCCGGCAGAGTTCCGCGCGTGGCGATCAGGAAATCTTTGTCGCCCGCAAAAGCGGACCCTTCACTCTTCGCGTGAGAAAGTGTGCTCAATTCGACCGCGAGGACACCACTCGCTCTACTCTCACTGCCGATTGCCCGAATCGTGGCCGCGGCCATGACCGCGACCGCCGGAGCCGCGTCCGCGATAGGGTCCGCCTCCGCTTTTGGGAGATCGGGCGCGAGACTCCATATTGCCGGCGATGATCAGCCCGATCACTTCTTTCCAAGTGGGAATGTCGCGAGAAGCGGCCTTGCCTTCGGGCAGTTCGTCGCCGTTGGGTTCATCATCATCGGCATCCTCCGCGTCGTCGCGCGACCGCCGATCCACTTCGTGCTCCGGCGATTCGGCCGCGAATTCGCGCGTCTCGAAGGCGTCATCGGACCCCAGGAACTCTTCGGTCTCTGACGGACGCTCGCGCGGCGCGTCGCTCTTTTCAGCTTCCGCGTTGTGCGATCCGCCACGGCGGCCGCCTCGCCGCCTGCGCCGCCGCGCGGGTCGATCGTCCGGGCGCCCCTCTTGGCTTCCCTCCGGTTCCAGCCGAGGGGCCGCTTCGCTGGTCGTCTCGTCCCCGAATTCCAAGTCGGCCGATCCTTCGTCGGCCACTTCCGCCTCAGCGGCTTCACTCGCCGTCGCATCGGATTCGCGGCGCGATCGCCGTCCGCCGCGGCGGCGGCGCCGCCGACGTTTGCCGGACTTCTGCTCCTCCGACCGCTCGTCAGCCAGGGGCGCCTTTCCCGATTCCAACTCGATGTCATCGATCAGCTCGAATTCCTCCAGTCGCGATTCATCCACCTCTTCGACAAAGGCAAAGTGATCGTCCGTGTCCGACGGGCGCTGCTCGCGGGGCCGAGGGGTCCGGTCGTGCTGTGATGGTCCGCGCTCAATCTCGTCCTGATGCCGCCCAGATCTCTCGTGGCGACGAGGTTCGCCGTGGCGAGGTCGGCCGCTGCGGTCGCCGCGCGGGGGCCGCTCGCGCTCAGGCCGGCGCTCTTCGCTCCGCGGCGGTCTTTCCGACGGGGGCGACGGGGCTCGCGGCGGGTTTTCGCCGCTCATTGCAGAAGGAACTGGCGGCTGTGTCGGCGTCGCACGGGGCGGTGCACTTTGAGGCGGAGCAACTTTTTCTTCTGGCGGAACGTCGATCCCTAGCGCACCGGCCAGATCGGCCCAATCGGTTGGCGGCGCAGCGGGCTTCGGTTTCGGCGTTGGCTCAGTTCGAGCCGGCGGCCGCGACACCGGCGGCTGTGGCGACGGCGGCTGAGTTTCGGGCCCTGGTTCGGCGCCGATTTCCGATGCCAGCAAGTTCCAATGGTCTGATGCGTTAGGATCGGTCATATCGGCGGGCGTTGAATGTTTTGCTTAATCGTATGCGATGTGGCACGCTGCAAGTTACTATAGGGGTTCGATTACCGGCTGGGAAGCCGTATCGGACCGAAGCGCGTCTTGCACAAGCGTCGATAATACACAACGGGATCGGGCGTTTCGCTTCGGTCCGGCCCGATTCGTTTGTCCACGATCTTTGTCCCTGGCGGTCGGCATGAATGGATTGAAAGATCGGTTGTCCTCGGCCGCCTTCGTCTTTCGCGGCTACAACGTGACCAATCTCGGCCGCAGCGCCGAATTGCTGGCCCATCCGGCTTACAGGCGAGTGATTGAGCCCTATCTGAAAGAGGCAAGCGACACCTGCGCCGAAGCGATTGGCACCCCGGTCGATCTCGCGGCCCGAATTCGACGTGGCGAAGAGACCGACCTCGACAGCTATGCCGAAGCGGTGGCGTTGGTCATGGCGATGGAAATGGCCCAGCTTCGGCTGCTCAAGGAATTCTTCAGCGTCGATTACAGCCAGGCCCGCATGGCGTTTGGATACAGCCTCGGAGAGATCGCGGCCTTAGTGGCAGGTGGCGTTATGGAAATGCAGCATGCATTGTCAGTACCGCTGTCGGTTGCCAAGGATTGCGCCGATCTGGCTCGTGATTCGACGCTCGGCGTCCTCTTCTCGCGCGGGCCGGCCCTCGATCATGAAGCAGTGCAACGGCTCTGCCTGAGAATCAATCAAGCCGGGCAGGGAGCGATCGGCATTTCGGCCTTTCTCTCGCCAAACTCTTTGTTGCTCAACGGGCAGGGCAATACGATCGATCATTTTCAGGATTTGATGAGCGAATGGCTCCCACAGCGCTTGCACCTGCGGAAGAACGATTACCGCTGGCCGCCGTTGCACACGCCGATCGTGTGGCAGCGGGCGATCCCAAACCGCTCGGCGGTGATGATGCAAACGATGCCCGGCGCCTTGCAACCGCCCGCGCCGCCGGTTCTTTCGCTTGTCACCGGCAAGATGAGCTACACCGACCTCAACTGTCGTGATCTGTTGGCGCAATGGATCGATCATCCACAACGGCTTTGGGACGCTGTTTACGAAACCCTGGCACAGGGAATTGAGTTGATCGTGCACGTCGGCCCCGCGCCGAATCTGGTTCCGGCGACTTTCACCCGCCTCAGCGAAAACGTTAAAGCGCAATTGGCCACACGCTCGTGGACCGGCATCGGCCTGCGCGCCGTCTCGCACGCCGTGCGCCGGCCCTGGCTAGCAAAGCTCCTTCCCCAGCGCAGCGCGCTGCTTCGCGCCCCGCTCGTCGAACAGCTAATCTTGGAGGACTGGCTATTGAGCCAAAAACCTTGAAAGTCCGGAAGCGATCTGAACGCGGACAGAGGTTCGTCCTCAATCGCTTTAGCTTAGGCAATATGCGCGGACTTTTTTCCCCGTTCGGGTCGTAATGGAAACTCCGGGGAAATCGGCCGATAACGGTCATCAGGGCGATTGGGCTCGTTCCACCGCCCAGCTAAGGGATTTTCAATTTGCCAGGAGGGCATTATGTCGATCGCAGCGCGAGCATGTCTTAGTTGTCTGGCGGCAACGTTGTTCGCCGCGACCGCCGTCGGTCAACAATACCAGCCTTACTATCCGGGCCAGCCGGGCCAGACATATTTTGTCGATCCCATGGTTCAATTGGCCGCCAATGGCCAGGGAATGGCGGCAGCGAATGGTAGGCCCGCCGGCATGCCGACCGTTGTTGCCTATGCCGATCCGGCCGAAGCGGCCCAAGGCGTCGCTCAACCCGCTCCCGTGGCGGGCTGCAATGCCTGCGGCAGTTGCGGTTGCGGATCCTGTTGCCCCTGCCTCGACGTGAGCGAACATCGCACGGGAGTATTCGTCGATTACCTGTTCCTCCGGGCATTCGGGATCGACATGGCCCATGCCATCCAACAAAACGGGGTGGGAAGCGCCGGCAGCAATACGCAAGGGCCAAACACCACGCCGCAGGGAGATGTCGGCACTGTCGCTCCGCAATTCGACTCCGCGTTCCGCGTGGGGATCGATTGGGACCTCAATTGCTGTTCCGGTCTTCGCGTTGCCTATACGCAATACTCGGACGATTCGCAGAACAGCGTCACGGCGCCCCCCGGCATCGGCGGCACGGTGGCATCGCTGGTGATCCATCCCGGAACCGTGACAGCGGCGACGACGTTTAGCGCAGTGAATGCCGATTACGAAATCGACTTTCGGACCGCGGACATCGACTACACCGTGCTCCTGCGAGGATGTGATAGCGCGGCGCTGAATCTCGATCTTGGCGCGCGATATGCCCACTTGCAGCAGAACTTTGCGCAAGATGCCTTCTTCATTGGCGCCCCGGGGTCGATGACCACGACGACCAACATTGCCTTCGACGGCGGCGGCTTGCGGGCCGGGTTGGACGGCATGTGGCGGCTTGGAAATGGCCATCTCGCGTTGTACGGCAATGGCTTTCTCGACATGCTCTTCGGCCAGTTCGACAGCCACTACCTACAGTTCGACAACACGACCGCAACACAGTTGGCTCTGTCCCATTGGAACGATCATCGCGTAGTCCCGGTCTTGGAATACGAACTCGGTTTCAAATGGACGGGCTGCTGCAACCACCTCCAATTGGGACTCGGCTACTACACGGCCTTCTGGTTCAACACGATTGCCACGTCGGAATACGTGGAGGCCGTGCAAAACGCGAATTTCAATCGCGTCAGCCAGACGATCGCCTTCACTGGCCTCTCTTCGCACCTCGAATACCGATTCTAAGCGGTCCTGCCGAACGAAAACTCGAAACTCATGGCCGGGCTGGCGTTCACTACGACGCCAGCCCGGCTTTTCTTTTGAGCATGGGGCCATTTCTCGCGCCTCGATGCCGCCGGGCAGGCCGCGGAAACCTGGCGTTGCGTCCGCTCCGATTGGCATAAATCCGGTGGGGTCTCGCCGGTTTTCGACGCGAATGTCTTAGCCGCTCCGCTCGGCGCGAATGGATAAATTGGCGAAATTGCAGCGAAATCGTTGACTTTGGCGACACCCCACCTTATTCTGCCGGGTTAGTTTGCGCAATTGGCTTTTGCCTTGCGCCTCGCGTAATGGGCAGCTATTTGGTTGGAAAGCGCTTAGGAGACTGCAACGATGAGACGCAACTCGAGCCACAATCGTCCCAGCCGTAAGAACGGGCGTCCTCGCGGACAACATTCGTCAAGACCGCGATCCTCTTCGCGCTCTCTAGGTCGCGCGATCGAGCAGCTTGAAAGCCGCACGATGTTGACAGTTAATTTGACCGGCGTTCCTAATTGGATCGCGGAAGGGCCAGCGCCGAATACGAATGGTCAAGATTCCAACGTACCCGCCGAGACCGGCGGAGGGCCCAACGCCGTGTCCGGCGCTATCGAGGCGATCGCGGTCAATCCCGGTAATTCCAAAAACGTCTTCGTGGGGACCGTAAACGGCGGCGTCTGGGAGACGACCGACATCACGGCCAATCCCGTGGCGTGGACGCCGCTGACGGACCAATTGCCGGCGCTAGAAATCTCTTCCGTGCAATTCGATCCCACCGATGCGACCAATCAAACCGTGTTCGCAGGCATCGGGAATACCAGCAACATCATAACTAACCTTGGCCCACTCACCGGCCTATTGAAAACGACAAATGGCGGGACAACCTGGACGCAATTGGGCAACGCTCCACTTGCGTCTGGTGGATTGCAAGGAGAAAGCACTTCGGCCGTGCTCCCGCGCGGCGGCACGATCTTGGTGGGAGTAGTTAGCGGAACTTCCCCGGGTCTTTACAGCAGCACGAACGGCGGGGCAAGTTTTCAGCTTATCTCCGGATTGAACAATTTGAGTCTCGGACCGGTTTATGATGTGGCTGGCG
>DASZFO010000281.1 GCA_035939775.1 Pirellulales bacterium
TATTCTTGCCAGCTCGAATGTCGGCCATGCTTCCAATCGCGATTCCACCTGCTGTCGCACCAAGTCCAGCGTAAGAACCGCCGGGCTGAACTCGACGAATAAGCGATGCCAGCGTGAAATCGGTGCCCGCGGAGACAAAAGTCGTTGCAGGGCCATTTTTGTCCAAAGAGCCGGTGACTTGGAGCGTGCCACCATTGACCGTCGTGTCGCCGCTGTATGTGTTGGTTCCCGATAGAACAAGCGTAAGATTGCCCGAGAGCGTGAGTGAGGTGGAACCGGCGGGGGAGTCTTTGAGCACGCTGTTTACGGCGAGCATTCCGAAGCCGCCGCCGCCGAATTGATACGTTTTGCCATATGGTGTGAGCGGTCCGCTGTATGTGTACACGATGAAGTGGTCATTTGTCGCGCCGAGCATGACATTCGGCAGATTGGCGCCGGATGCTTGGCTAAGATCCAGATTGTTTGAACTGTTGGCATCAAACCCAACGATGCCATTTGAACTACTTGTGAAGTGATTTAGAAACGCTTGGTTAATCGCGGCCCCGTCCCCTACTTCCGCTCCATTATTGATCGTTATGCTGCCGCTTGGAATCGACGCTGCGCCGGCGAAAACCAACCTGCCTCCGTTGACTATTGTGCCGCCGGAATAGGTATCGGTGCCCGCCAGCCTGACCGTGCAGTTCGGACCTTTGTTAACCACGATGCTTCCGTCAGCGCCGACGATGTTCCCGGAGAACGTTGAGGGCGATTTGTCGGCGCTGCCCGTGCCGATCGTCAGTTGGGATGGAGTGCCGGCCGGATTGAGGTTAACGATCGTGGCAGGGGCGAAGTTAGGAGGGAGCGCGGCGTTCTCCAGAGACATGATTTGCTGACTTACGCCGACATTAAACGTGGCCCCCGAATTGTTCAGGTTGATGACGGTTCCGGTGCCCAAGGCCGTCGCATTGTTCGAATTGACAGTGGCAGTTAGGGTGGAAGATTGACCGATCTGCCCAATGTCAACCTCGGCTCCGGAGCTGATATTTGTGGCCGGATAATTGAGCGTAAGCACCCCACTTTCGACGCCGAATCCAATGGGGCTTACGAGCGACCCGAGGAACAAGGTTCCGACCCCCGTGCCGTTCTTGGCGATATGGAGCGTGGATGAATCGTCTAGAAAAACTGTGCTCCCTGGCCCAGTGCCAAGTGAAAGACTATAGGGTGAATTCGGCGACGCACTTGGACCGGTCGTAAATAAGAAAGAGGTTCGCATGTAGTAGCTAGCGAGATCGGCGGCATTGATGATGCCCGAAAGGTTGATGGTCAAATCACTATCAAACACATCCAAACGGTTGCTGGAGATCGCGGAACCGGACCGGAGTTGCAATGTGTCGGGCGCATATCGGATCTTGATCGTTCCGCTTCCCAAAACGGAATTCGCCGGCGCGGCCGGATCAAGGATCAACACGGCTGTGTTGACGGTCGTGCCCCCGACATAGGTACTGTTGCCGGTCAGGCGCACTGTGCCGCTGTTAACAACGAGCCCGGCTGTCGAGTCCGCTCCGTTGGCCAGGATATTGCCAGTGAGGTCCAATTCGCCAACCGGCGGAGCGTTGATGTAGATGCTCTTCCCGACATTGTTGGTCGCACCGAGCGTGATGTTTCCCGCGAAGGTGTTGACTCCGCTCGCGTTCTTGCTGCCCAAAATGAGAGAGCCAGCGGATGAATCGTTGGCGACAATCGGATTGGCCACGGTGAGGCCAGGCGCAGTGCCCAGGAATAAACTGCTGGAACCCGCGCCGATCGAGCCGAGAGTCACGGCTCCCGTCCCGACTGGGCCGCTCGTTATCGCGCCGCCGTTCTGCGTGGTGGAGGAGCCCAGAATGAGCGAATTGGCAGTGTTGATCGCAGTGCCGTTGGCGACCGTCGTGCCGCCGCTGTACGTATTTGCGCCAGAGAGCGTTACCGTGCCGCTGCCGGCAGTGGTCAATCCCTGAGCCCCGGCCAGGATCGCACTGATTGTTGCCGACTGATTATTGACTTGGATGAGTGGACTACCCGACGAAACTCCCATCGTCAGGATATTGGCTGCATTGCCGTTGTTGTGCAGCGTCCAGTTATTCGACGGAGTTGTGTCGCCGAATAGCAGACTGCCGATCGTGCGGGAGCTATCGAGATGGACCGTGTTGTCGGCCGTCAGGTCGAGTGTGCTGAAGTCGGCGATTCCATCAGTCCCGTCTGCAACTACGCCGCCGGACCAATTGCTCGGATCCGACCAGAGACCTCCACTCGTCGTATCGGTCCAAGTGCCGTTGGTTCCCGCGAGTGCATCGGCCGAAGCAGCTCCCAACAATAAACCGAAGATAAGGACGAATTGACTTCGGCGAAACTCGATACGATGCAGCCGCGCGGAACGGGTTCTCGGTGAACCACGCTTTGTTCCGGCCGCCGCGGGGCGGGGGCCGATTGGGTCCTGAATCTGGCACATGAGCGTTCTCCCGATAAAAGAAATGGATGAAACAGAAAACGTTGAAACTGAGATATGAAGGAAGCATAGGAATTACTCGGAAAAAGAATGAATGCGGGCTCGACGACACGAGTGCCGGAAGCGCGGGGAGGCGTGATCGGTTGAATCGCTGCATTTAGAATCACTGCGTCGCGAATCGCAGGGTTGCGACTCAAGGATTGGCGCGGCAACGCAGGGCTAATTCGCGATTCAATCGGTCACCACTCGGCGGCTTGCAGCCGACGGTGATTCACGAAGCCGAAGATCATGCCTCGCAAGAAGCCAACCCCCACGGCCCTGAATATAGCCATTTGTCACTGCGATTGCAAGCATCGGATCGTCGCGAGACATGGTTGAGTCCGAAAACGATGCTCGATTCGAACGGGGCGCGTCCGAGCAGATGGTCTCTGACCTAGGTGAATCCATCCGGCGCGAATTCGCCAATCTGGCCGTTTCTTACAAATCGGCCGCTGGCTGCTAAGGGTTCTCGCCGGAATTCTCGGGCAAAGATTCTCGGAATTCTTTCCGAATCCGCTGGATGTTCCCGGCGACCTGAGGTAACTGTGAGATCGTGCGATGTACGCATGAATAGTACCACCCAAAACGGAGCCACGACCATGAACGCCGATTTGGACGACCTCGACCTGGGCGACGACCTTGTGATCACGAAGACCACCCGCCGCGCGTCGGACGCCGGAACTTGGGTCTGCGGGACGATTGCCGGGCACCGCTTCGACGCGTTGGTGTTCCCCGAGCACGCCGAGAACCCGGAATGGGAACTCGACGAGAGCCGCATTTCGAAGCTCTGGCTCGCCCGACCCTGGTTGCACGGACACACGACCGTTTTCAATTGGGACCGCGGGGCGGACGTCCTCGCCGCCGACCCGGTCGCGGCCGCGATCGTCGACTTCCTCTGTGCGGGATTGGCCGAACACGTTTACGGCAAATAACCCGAACCAGTTCTAACCACGATTCTCAGAGGAGTCCAACGATGAGCCGGAACCAATCCAAGATCGACCGAGCACTTGCGCACGGAATGACCGTCGGCCAATTGATCGAAGCCCTCGAAGACATGCCCGAGGACGCCGTCGTCGTGTTCAGCAGCGACTACGGGGACATTTGCCACACCGAGCAGGCGCTCGTCGTCCGCACGGTCGAAGAGCTTGACGAAAGCGAACGCCTTGAGGCCTCGGCCTATAGCCATTCGGGGATCGCCATCGAGTCGCTCGACGACGACGAAGGCGTATGTGACGAGACGGAACGCCCAGCGACCGAGGAAACAACCCGCATCGTCATTCTTCGTTCGTAGCCGAAACGCGCTGCGGCGCGTCGCCCGACCGTGGTTGGCCGGGCCTGATGATGGCAGCCACAACCATCAAGCATTCAAGACGAGGAGGCGAACCTGCCCCCCGACGCGGCCTACGGCGAAGTGCTCGCCTGGAAGGGCGCCGTCTCCGCCCGGCAACAGGCGATCCGGCGGACTCGGGAGATTGTCAACGGAGGCAAGTCGCCGGAAGCGGCCGGGTTGTTTGAAGATCTCACTCGCGCGACGCGGGAGTTGTCGGAACTGTCGCAGACGGTTCCCTCGGCGTCGCAGCGGGAAGAGCATCAGCGTCGCCTCGCCAAGTTGAGCGACCGGATCGAGCAGTTGGAACGATCGCTGGCTAGCGCGAGCCGGGAATTTCGCCAAGCGTTGGACGAGCGCCAGCGTACGCCCGCCGACGTCCAGAAGTCGCTGCCGGCCGACGCCGTTCTGGTCGATCTTCTGGAGTGCGGCTATTACGTTCCACCCAAGGAAAAGGGACAACGGCCCCGAGACGAGCGCCACCTGGTCGCTTTCGTGGTTCGCTCCGATGGGCCGATTCGGCGCATCGACCTGGGACCAGCTCAAACGATTACGGCGGCCATCGAACGCTGGCGAGCAAGCTTC
>DASZFO010000282.1 GCA_035939775.1 Pirellulales bacterium
GCTATCAAGCGGGGGCGGCGACGTGTTTCGGAATTTCGTCGTGCCAATCCAGCTCGAGTCGCCGCGATGGGTTCAATCGATCGAATTGCGGCCGGAGAATCCGCGCGTGACGCATCACGCGCGCCTCGGCGTCGACCGCAGCGGCGAGTCCCTGCGCCGCGAGTCGAACGATGGCCAGCCGGGCTACGCCGGCATGGCCTGGGGACAGGATCCCGACGGGCAGCTCGTTATCTGGGCGCCCGGCATGGTCGCCAAGCCGGGAACGCCCGGCATCGCCTGGCGCCTGTATCCCGACACGTGCCTCGTGTTGCACACGCACATGCAGCCCTCCGGCAAGACCGAGAGCGTCAAATTTCGCATCGGCGTTCACTTTGCCGACAAGCCGCCGGAGCAGCATCCGGCCATCTTGCGAATTGGAAGTTGCGATATCGATATCCCCGCCGGCGCGCCGCATCACGTGGTCTCAGGCGAGTACGTTCTGCCGATCGACGTTGACGTTCACACCATTTTTCCGCACGCGCATTCGCTGTGTCGCGAGCTGCGAGCAGTGGCGGAGCTGGCCGACGGATCGCGGCAGCCGCTGATCTCGATCGAACACTTCGACGAGAATTGGCACGAGGCCTACGATTACTGCCGTCCCCTTCGTTTGCCCCAAGGAACTCACCTGTTCACGACCTTCACCTACGACAACACGGACGCCAATCTTAGGAATCGGAGCCATCCGGCGCGACGCGTCGTGTACGGCTCCAACGTAAGTGATGAAATGGCCGACATCTATCTGCAAGTGACGCCTGTCCATCCGGATCAGCGGGCCGTGCTGATGGAGCATTATAAGGAACACGAGCTGAAATCTCAGATCATCGGCCTCGGCAAATCGCTCGATGTCTATCCCGATGATCCCTGGATTCTCGAAGGAATCGCGGCTTGCGACGTCGGTCTCGAACGACCGGGCGAGGCGATTGCAGTCCTCCAGCGGCGATTGAAAACGGGATCGGTCGCCGTATTCCCTGTCGTCAGCCTGGGAATGGCGTTCTTTGCAAACCGCGACTATGCGCTGGCCGAGGGGGAGTTCCACCGGGCGTTATCGATGGACGACAAATACGCGCTGGCTTGGTTGGGACTCGGACGCACACTTATTGCCGAAAAGCAGTCTGGACCAGCCGAAAACGCCTACCGTCAAGCCGTCAAACTCACGCCGAGTCTGCTCGATGCCCGGCTGGCGCTGGTCGATTTGATGATTGGCAAAGGTCAGCTCGAGGAGGCCGCGGCGGCCTGCTCGGCGGCGATCGGCGATTCGCCCGATATGCCCGCCGTCTATCTCAAGCTGGCCGAAATCCGAGCGAAGCAGCGTCGTTACCAGGAGAGCCTTGATGCCTGTGCGGAGGCGCAGAGGCTTGCGCCCTATACTCATCCGCCAAAGGTGTTGCTGGCGGTCTTTTGCATCCAGAACGGCGACGTAGAGCAGGGGCTGGCGCTGTTGCGCGAGGCCCATGCCGAGTTCCCCGATCATCCCATGCCCGCCCTATTGATGGGCCAAGTCGCCCGCAGCCAAGACCGAGCGGACGAGGCCCGCAAGTATCTCGGGCTCGCGGCATCACTGCCAATCCCCGAGAACTGGCCGACAAGCCACCGGCGACGTTTTTTGGTGCTGCTTCACTCGGAGAGATTCCAATTGGCTCAACAGCTTCAAGACACCGAGTTAGCCCGCGACTCAGTGTCGCAATGGCTGAAGGCTGATCCAGAGAACCCTCGACTTCGGGCGATTTATGATGAAATGCAAGTGGATTCTTCCCGCTAACAACCTTCCACAATCAATTGCTGTCGCGTCACGGCAAATCGCTAATCAAGCATCCAACTGCGTCGGTGGTCATCGCGCGGACCGGATGACCGGTCAGCACCGCGTCGAGCGCGTCTTCTAAATCGTGAGTTTCCGGCGCCCGCCGGGCTTGGCCAAAGTCGACGTAGAGATCATCGATCCGCCCACGATAAATCATCTGGTTACTTCGGCATTCACAAACAGCGACTTCCGGGGTCACCTTCGCGCCGAATCGCCGAACGGCTACATGCGTCGGATCGCGCCACGCTTCGCAGGGATAATCAAATGCCGTTAGATGTTCTCGGATCGCCGCGACTGAGTCGCTTGTTTCCGGAAAAACGAGTTCGAACAAGACACCCTGCGAAGCAAACTTCTCACTCAGCCGGCGAATCTCGGGGGCATAGCGATTGGAGATTGGACATTCAATTCGAGTGAAAACGAAGACAACTGCTTTGCTCTGTCCGCGGCAGAGCTGATCGAGCAATTGCCTGTTCAGATCTCGCACCGACCGTGGAGCCGCGTCCGCCGGAGGTCGGTCTGCGGTCCGGTTGTCCGGTTGATTCCTCGGTGCGGCGTTTTCGGACTCCGCTACTTCGAATCGGCAGCCGGCCACGATAGCAAGTGCCAGCGACAGCGGTCGCAAACTGCATCGCATCATCCTTGGAAAAAGCTTCTGGCGAATCATGAGACGCCGACTTGCCGCGAACAATCGATCAGACTCGGTCAGAAATGAACGACAGCCGTCCGTTAAGTTTATCTCGGTCACGGCAGCCGGGCAAATTGCGGAACAAGTTTGGCCAATCAGTTTAGCCGTTTGACCATCGGCCAAGATGATCGCCTAGCCCAATGCCACGTTCAATCTACGCGGCCCGCTTTCTGGCAGCCCGTCGGTGGGTATGGAACCAGACGACCGGCAGCAACTCGATCATTCGGTCACCAGGCGTGGCGGGGGATGAAAAAACGACGTCTGCAACGAGATCCGCGCCGCGACGGAGAACGTCCAAAATGATAAACTGGCGCGATGCAACATGGAAATTCCGTGGACACAAAGCCTATGCAGCGAATCATTCGCGTCATCGATTCTCATACGGCCGGCGAGCCAACTCGCGTTGTCATCGAGGGAGGTCCAGATTTGGGGGCCGGCGCGGTGGCGGATCGGCTCGACGTGTTTCGCGAGGAGCACGATCGCTTTCGCACCGCGATAATCAACGAGCCGCGCGGTTCCGATGTGCTGGTTGGCGCTGTGCTCTGCGCGCCGGTCGATGCCGCGAGCGCCGCCGGAGTGATCTTCTTCAACAACGTCGGCACGCTCGGCATGTGCGGACACGGCTTGATCGGCGTGGTTCGCACGCTCGCTCATCTGGACCGAATTCAGCCTGGTCCGCATCGAATCGAGACCCCTGTCGGAGACGTTTCGGCAACGCTGCATCCCGATCAGAGCGTTTCGGTTATCAACGTGCCCAGTTTTCGCAAGGCCCGCGGCGTGACGATCGAGGTCGAGGGCGTTGGGCGGATTGTCGGCGACGTGGCGTGGGGCGGCAATTGGTTTTTCTTGGTCAAGAGCTTCGGAACACGGCTCGCGCTGGCAGAGGTCGAACGGCTGATCGACGTTACCTGGAGAATTCGCCAGGCCATCAATGCTGCTGGTTTCCCCGAGGTGGATCACGTGGAACTGTTTGGGCCGGCCGAATCAGCCGACGCCAATGCGCGAAACTTCGTGCTCTGCCCTGGCAAGGCCTACGATCGCTCCCCCTGCGGCACCGGCACGAGCGCCAAGCTGGCCTGTCTGGCAGCCGATGGAGAACTCATGCCCGGCGAAACCTGGACTCAAGAAAGCATCCTCGGCACCCGATTCACCGGCAGTTTCACGTGGGACGACCGCTCAGCAGGCCGCGTGATCCCGACGATCAGCGGCACAGCTTTCATCACCGCCGACTGCCGCCTGCTGCTGGACGAGGATGATCCGTTTTGTTGGGGAATTCCCCGACCGAACGGCCAATGACGAAACCGCGAACGTCTTCCGCGCGACGGCAAAATTTGGCCACGCCAGTTGCCGCCCACTTCCACTTGTGCCGCGGCAGGAAACATCAGCGATCGATTTGACAATCTGGCAAGGCCTTCCGAAGGTCTTTCGCCCCGGCATCGCCGATAATCGGCGGGCGCGGGTTTGGCGGGTTGCGGCTCAGCGCTTCGGGCGGCTCTGGCAAGCCCACTGACATTTGGGGGTACCCGCCGTTAGAATGGCTTTCGTGTGCGGGGCCCATGAATGGCCTCTCTCAATGTTGATCGTGATCAGCCTCACCGTTCATGCGCCCCATTCGCCAAACCGGATTGCTGCTGGGCATCGGCCTGTTGTTGATCGTGCTCGTCGTCAGCGCCACTCTGGCGTACCGCGCGGCCGTCGAATTGCACGAGGCTGCCGCCGACCTGAACTACACCCATGAAGTCATCGTCGCGCTCGACGCGCTGAACGCGGCGGCTCTGGATGCCGAGACAGGCCAGAGAGGTTATCTGATCACCGGCGAAGAAAGATATCTCAAGCCATATGAAGATGCGACCAAGGTGATCGATCAGAGAATCGCGCGGATCGACGAGCTGACCAAGGATGACCCTTTGGTGCACGACCAAATCCCGAAACTCCGCCAACTCGTCGCTGCAAAAACCAGCGAATTGGCCCGCACCATCGCCCTGCGCAAGCGCCAGGGCGGATTCGACGAGGCCCGGCAGCAAGTGCTGACCGATGAGGGAAAGAAGTCCATGGATGCGATCCGCGAAATCGTCGCGGGGATGCAAGGGCACGAGCGCTCTCTCGGCGCCGATCGGCGACGGGCCAGCGACGATTCCTATACGGCGGCTCGGCGGAATGTGGTTTTCGCGGCCGTGCTCGGGTTCGTGGCGGTCGGCGCCTTTATTGGCTTGCTCTATCGGTATGTGACGGCCCAGACCCAGGTGACCGCGGAAATCAACACGCAGCGCGAGTTGCTGCATACGACGCTTGCCAGCATCGGCGATGGGGTGATCACGACCGACCACGGCTGTCAGGTCAGCTTCCTTAATTCCGTCGCCGAGAATCTTACAGGCTGGAATCTCGCGGAGTCGAAAGGGAAACACCTCGAAGAGATCTTTCGGATCGTCAACGAGAAGACGCGCCAATCGGTCGAGAACCCCTGCACGAAGGTCTTTCGCGAAGGGATCGTGGTGGGGCTGGCCAACCACACGGTACTGATCGCCAAAGACGGCGGCGAGCGGCCAATCGACGATAGCGCCGCCCCGATTCGCGACGATCAAGGGCGGCTCTATGGCGCCGTGCTCGTCTTTCGCGACGCAACCGAGCAGCGGGCGGCCGCGGAAGCGCGCGAGCGACTGGCCGCCATCGTCGAGAGTTCCAACGACGCGATCATCGCCGAGAACACTAGCGGAGTCATCACGAGCTGGAACAAGGCGGCTGAGCAGCTTTTCGGCTACACGGCGGAGGAGGCGATCGGCAAGTCGATCCGCTTCATCGTCCCGCCCGAGTTGCGCGAGCAAGTGGCCGAAAAAATGGAGAAGCTCCGCCAAGGCGCTAAGGCGGACTTCATCGATACGATTCGCCTTCGCAAGGGAGGTCAGCGGATCGAAGTGTCCAGTCACATCTCTCCGATCCGCAATAAGGAGGGAGAAGTGATTGGCGCCGCCAAGGTCGCTCACGACATCTCCGACCGCAAGCGCACGGAACGGACCCTCCGTTTTCTCGCAGACACTAGCGCCGAGTTGGCGACGCTCGTGGACTATCAGAGCACGATGCAGCGGATCGCGCGGTTGGCGGTGCCGTTCTTCGCGGATTGGTGCATCGTCGACATGATCGATGCCAAAGGGCGGATCGAGCGCGTGGCCCATGCCCACGCGGATCGCGCGAAAGAGCCGTTGCTCAAGGAATACGTCGAGCGCTACCCGCTCGATTGGAATTCGAGCGCGCTCTCGGTTCGGGCGCTGCGGAGCGGCAAGCCCGAATTGATCTCGGAAGCCCCGGCGGCCTTCTTGGATAAGCTCGCCGCGGATGCACGCCATCGCGAGCTGCTCGACCAATTGGACCCGCGCTCGGCCCTGTCGGTGCCGATCCAGATTCGCGGGACCGCGGTCGGCACGTTGAATTTCGTCACATCCGACTCCGGCCGTCGCTACTCGGCCGCCGACGTCGAGTTGGCCACCGAATTAGCGGGCCGCTCCGCGGTGGCGATCGAAAACGCCCACCTCTATCGCGACCTCAAGGAAGCTCATCGGCAGAAGGACGACTTCCTGGCAATGCTGGCCCACGAATTGCGCAATCCGATCTCGGCGATTCAATACGCCAACGAGATCGCGCGAATCGCCGGGCCGAGCGAATTTCAGGCCAGCGACGTGATCGATCGCCAGGTGCAGCACCTCGTACACCTTATCGATGATCTGCTTGATGTTTCGCGCATCACGCGCGGCAAGATCGAGCTGCGCCGCGAGCACGTTGACGCGGCCACGATACTGCAACGCGCCGCCGCGACGGCCGAGCCGGTCGTCAAATCGCGCAAGCACACACTCGTTGTCGAGGCCCCTTCCGGCCCTTTGCCGTTGTTCGTCGATCCGACGCGGGCCGAGCAGATTCTCGTCAACTTGCTGATCAACGCCGCGAAATACACGCCGGAAGGAGGCCAGATTACGGCCGCGGCGTTCGCGGCCGATGGTTTCGCGGAATTCAAGATCAAGGACACCGGCCTGGGAATCCCCGAGCCGATGCTGCATCGCGTCTTCGAGCTGTTCACGCAAGTCAATCCCTCGCTCGATCGATCGCATGGCGGGCTGGGGATCGGGTTGACGGTGGTGCGCAAGTTGGCCGAACTGCATGGCGGGAGCGTCTCGGCGACGAGCGAGGGACCTGGGCGCGGCAGCGAGTTCACCGTCCGCCTGCCGCTGGTCGAAGCCGCGCCTGAGACGGACAAGCCGCGGAAGGTCGTTGCCGCCAGCGGCGCGCCGCAGAAGATGCTCGTGGTGGACGATAACGTCGACACGGCCCGCAGCCTCGCTCAGCTATTGGAACGGCAGGGCCATAAGATCGAGACTGCCCACGACGGCTACGCGGCTGTCGAAATGGCAAAGTCGTTTCGCCCCGACGTCGTGCTCCTGGATCTCGGCCTACCTGGGCTCGATGGCTACAAAGTGGCCGAGCGAATTCGCAGCGACGCGGACTTCCAGCAGACCCGCCTGATCGCCCTGTCCGGCTACGGCCAGCCCCAAGACCGCAAGCGCTCGAAGGAAGTCGGCTTCGACCAGCACCTGGTCAAGCCGGTCGATTTCGAAACGCTCCTCGCGGCGATCGCGGGAGCGGAAGCGGAAGAGTGAACCTTTTTGCGGTCGAGTGCGGTTAGCGAGCGAGAGTTCAGTCGATATCCAGAAACGTTGGAGTTCTTCGAATGCTCAGTTGGCTAAAGAAGCGTTCGGGCTGGACAGCCTGGTCCGGCTGCTCGGCGGCGATCGGCGCGCTGCTGCTATTGTTCGGCGCGGCTGATTTCGCAATCGCGGAGGAGCCGTTTCAGGTAGAAGTGAACATCCTCTCCGCCCCGGTCAAGGCAGGCGATCAAACGATCGGCCAATTCCCGCGCGAAACGAAGCTCACGGCCCATCAATTCAACGGCAGCCACTATCTCGTCGATCTGCCAAACACCAATCCGCCGCAGCAGGGCTGGATCGCCAAGGACGACGTGCATCGGGTCGTGGACGACATCGCCGAACTCAAACGCCGCATCGCCGCCGCGCCACCAGAGCAAAAACAACAAATGCATGCGAAGATCGATGAGCTTGCAGCCCTGGAGACGGAATACGGCGAACTCGATCGCCAGCACAAATGGCGAGAGTCGCTGACGATCGGCAGGCGGCTCGCCGATGGGTCGGCCGAACTATGCGGCGCCAAGTCCACGATAACGGCCGACAAATACCAAAAGCTTGCTGATCGACTCGAAGATCTCGGCGACTACCCGGCGGCACGCAAGTATTTCGAGCAAGCCCTGGCAATTCGTCGCGAGGTCCTCGGCGAAAAACACGCTGACACCGCGGCCTCGCTCAATGGCCTGGGCATTGTTGCCGCAGACATGGGGGACTACGCGGCGGCACGCAAGTATTACGAGGAGGCCCTGCCCATCGAGCGCGAGACCCTTGGCGAGAAGTATGTCGGCATCGCCGCGTTGCTCAACAACCTCGGCAATATCTCGGAGGACGTGGGAGACTATCCGGCGGCACGCAAATATTTCGAGGAGGCTCTGGCAATCCAGCGCGAGACGGTCGGCGAAAAGCATCCCGACACGGCCGCAATGCTCAATAACCTCGGCGCTGTCTCGGAGGCCGTCGGGGAATACGCGACGGCGCGCAGATATTTCGAGCAGGCCCTGGCAATCCGGCGCGAGACGCTCGGCGAGAAGCACTCCGACACCGCGCGCGCGCTTGACAGCCTGGGCGTTGTCGCCGACGACATGGGAGACTACGCAGCGGCCCATAAGTATTACGAGCAAGCGCTGGCAATCCAGCGCGAGAGCCTCGGCGACAAGCACATCGACACCGCCACCTCGCTCAATAACTTGGGCAAACTCGCGGCGGACATGGGGGACTACGCGGCGGCGCACAAATATCACGAGCAGGCTCTGGCAATCCGCCGCGAGGTACTCGGCGACAAGCACGCCGACACCGCCGCCTCACTCGACAATTTGGGCACTGTCGCTTGCCTCACGGGTGACTATGCCGCGGGCCGCCGTTATTACGAGCAGGCCCTAGCGATCCGGTCGGAGGCCCTCGGCAAAAAGCATGCGGATACTGCCATGTCGTTCAATAATTTGGGCAACGTCGCCCGCGAAATGGGGGACTACGCCGCGGCGCGAAACTTTCACGAGCAAGCCTTGGCGATCAAGCGCGAAGTCCTCGGCGAAAAGCATGCCTCGACGGCCGGCTCGCTAAACAACCTTGGCAACATTGCCGAAGAGATGGGAGATTTCGCGGCTGCACGTAAGTATTACGAGTTGTCGCTCGCGGTAAGGCGCGAGATTTCGGGCGAAAAAAATGCCGACGTCGCCACCTCGCTCAATAACCTCGGTTCTCTCGCGGCAGCCATGGCGGATTTTCCTGCGGCACGTAAGTATTTCGGGCAGGCTCTGGCCCTTAGGCGCGACGTCCTCGGCGAAGAGCACCCCGATTATGCACAGACGTTGAAGAATCTGGCCGATCTTGATATGTCGATGAGGGACTATTCGAGTGCCGAGCCGCTCATTTGTCAGGCCATTAAGATTGTCCGCCGGCAACTGGATATGACGGCCGCAGTCCAATCGGAACGGCAACAGTTGCGAATGGCCGAGACGATGCGCTGGTACCTGGGCGATTTTCTGTCGCTGGCCGACGACGGGAAACTGCCGGCCGAAACCGTCTATCCCGAGGTGTTGGCTTGGAAGGGGGCCGTCTCGGCCCGCCAACAGGCGATCCGCCGGCTTCGGCAATCGGTTGCAGCAAACGGCTCGCCGCAAACGGCCCAGTGGTTCGACGAATTGGAGCGGTCCACGCGCGAGCTGTCGAACCTATCGCTCGCCGTTCCTAAGCCCGGTCAAGAGCCGGCGCATCGTCTCCGGCTGACCGAACTAAGCGATCGAATCGAACATCTGGAACAGAACCTCGCCGACGTCAGCCGCGAGTTCCGCGATCAGCTAGACCAGCGGCGGCGAACGCCGGAAGATCTGCGCCGCGCGCTGCCGGCCGACGCGGTGCTCGTCGATCTGTTGGAATACAGCCGCTTCATTCCCGCGAAGGAAAAGGGAGCGCGGCCGCTGACTGAGCGCCGGCTGGCAGCGTTCGTCGTTCGGCCCGACAAGCCGGTCCAGCGGATCGAGTTGGGCCCAGTTGCGCCAATCGCAGCGGCGATCGAGTCGTGGCGCAAAAGTAGTGGCATACCGGGCGCGGACCATGAATCAGATCCGGCCGAGCAACTGCGGCGACTGGTTTGGGACAAGCTTCAGCCGCACTTGGGTGACGCCAAGACAGTGCTGCTTTCTCCCGATGGGGCCTCGGCGCGGTTTCCATGGCCTGCGCTGCCAGGGAAAGCACAGGGCAGTTATTTGATTGAAGAGTTCGCGATCGCGGTCGTCCCGATTCCGCGATTGTTGCCGGAATTGCTGGCCGCGCCGTCACATGGCGGCGCCGGAAGCGCAAACGAGAATCAAGCTCCCTCACTGCTCGTCGTCGGAGACGTGAATTTCGACGCCGACCCGGGGCGCGCTCCCTCCGACGCCTTGGCCGCCGCGGCGCCGAAATCGAGTTCGTCGGGCGCTCGTGGAGGTGAATTGTGGCACTGGCCCGAGCTGCCGGGGAGCCGGACTGAGATGGTGGCGATTGCCGATTCGTTCGACGAGCAGTTTCCCGACGCGCCGCTGAAGAAGCTCCGCAAGGATCAAGCGACCAAGAGCCGGGTCGTTGGCGAAATGGACAAAGCGCGCTTTTTGCATTTTGCCACACATGGCTTTTTTGCCCCGCCGGCGTTGCGCTCGGCGCTGGCGGCATCGCATCGGCCGGCAACTGGCGATCAATTCAGCCAACGCGACATAGCGGGATTCCATCCGGGTTTGCTTTCGGGATTGGTGCTGGCAGGGGCCAACCAGCCCGCGGCCGATGGAAAAGACGACGGGATTCTGACCGCCCTCGAGGTGGCGCAGCTCGACCTGAGCCGCGTGGATTTGGCGACGCTCTCGGCCTGCGAAACCGGCCTGGGCGAAACGGCTGGTGGCGAGGGGCTCTTGGGGCTGCAACGAGCCTTCCAAGCCTCCGGCGCGAAAAGCGTGGTCGCCACGCTCTGGACCATCAACGACGACGCCAGCCGCTCGTTGATGATCGACTTCTACGAGAATCTGTGGAAGAAGAAAATGTCCAAGCTGGAGGCCCTGCGGCAAGCGCAACTGAGCATGCTCCGCGACGGAGTCAAGCGCGGACTGGCCTTCAAAGACGACCAGCCCCCCGACCAAGCCCGCCGCCTGCCTCCATACTACTGGGCCGCCTTCGTCCTCAGCGGCGATTGGCGCTGACCCTGAAGACCGTACTCGGCCCATGAGTTGTAGCCGCTCGGCTTGCGGCGCCAAAGCGATTTACGCCACGCTTCAAGAATGGGCCACTCCTCGCCGGGTTTGACGAGACTTCAGCGATGCCGGTGGATGCGAATCGTGGTGGCGGCCGAGGTCGATGCAATCGACGCGCCGCCATCGCGGAATGCCGGATGAAACCCGAACGCGGCGGCGGAAAAAACAGCGGCCAGCGGATGGCCGGCGAGCATATTTCGCGGATCGAGTTGCTCGCCGCGGCGGGTGCGGAAATAAAAGGACTTAGGACGACTGCGGTTCATAACTGCCTCTCCGTGTTCTGATGCAGAGCGCGAAACGAATGATGAGCAGCCCCTGCGGCCGGCCCGTTCCGGGTTCGATCCTCGTGCCGCGGTCGCGAGCGACATCGCAAGCCGCGGCCCGAATGGGTCGGATCCAGCCAGGAATATTTCCGCGGGGGCTGTATTCTTGAAGTAACGAAAACGGGTGGAATCCGCCGCGGCACGCGGCAGTTTTTCCGCGCCTCCGGCATGCTCTGGTCACCCGCCACGTTCGGACAAATTAAGCAGGAGACGCAAGCTGGCGCGGAATCGGCCGGCGCGGGCAAGAAAGGAGAATCGGCCGACGATGTGCCCGCGACCGAAGGTCTGATGCGGGGCAGGGCGTCTTGAATCCTAGTTCACGCGCATCGTGGACTTGCGGCCGTTGAGCTTGCTGTGTCCCGACACGTTCCAGAGCCAATCCAAGCCCGAGGCAAAGAGCTGGTCCGCGGCATTCTCCCGCAGGACCGTCGAGGTGTTCAATGTCACATGGTAGGGGTTGTTTCCGCTGGTGAGGTTGGCGATCCGGGTGTTGTAATCCAGCGGCGCATTCCACTGTTCCAGGATGCTCTCCAAGATGGCTTCGTTGCCGTTGTAGATCGTGGTGCCGCCGATCATCAGGCTGCCGGTGCCGTTATTGGTCGATTGGCCGGTCGGCCGGCTGTAGAGCTTGTTGCTTCCGCCGCCGCCGATCAGCACGTTGTTGCCCAGCCCGCCGATCAGCGTGTTGTTGCCGCTGCCGCCGACAAGCAGGTCCGGCCCGTTGCCGCCGATGAGCATGCTGCTGCCCTTGCCGCCGAAGAACATCTCCGGCAAAGTGATCGCGTAAGTCTTGTGATTGATTACGCTGGTGGTGGACTGGATCGTGTCGTTGCCCGCCACGCCATAAGCGATGATGTGTCCGGTGGGAGTGAACGTGCCGAGCGAGAGGGTCGTGTTCCTGGTCGCAGCGTTCTTGATCGTGGCCTTAACGCCCCCTTGAGCATTGGCGGGCGAGAAGGTGATCACATCGGCGCCGGAAGTTCCGCCGACATAGAGAGCGGTGGCGCCGGCGGTGTAGGGATCGGCTTCGAGCGCGGCGGTGACGATCGACTCCACGAGCGGTCCGGCGGCGCTGGCCAGGATCTGCCCGAGTCCGCCAAAGCTGGCGGTGACCGAGTGATTGCCTAAGGCCAGGTTGGCTGTGAAATAAGTAGCGACGCCTCCTTGCAGAGAGACGGTCGCCAAGACGGTTGCACCGTCCCTGAACGTGACCGAGCCGCCGGGCGCGGCGTTGCCGGCCCCGGCGCTGACCGTCGCGGTGAACGTGACCGTCTGTCCCGGAACGATGATGCCGGCCGTAGAGACTAGGGTCGTCGTCGTGTTGACGCGCACCTGAACCGTGGTCGTCGCCTCTGCGCCAGCGGGAGTCGCCTGCACGTTTCCGGCTTTGTCGGTGGCAATGCTGAAGAAGCTATAGGTATTGCCGTTCGCGCCGTTGAAAGTCGCCGAGGTGCCGATTGTCCCCGACTCAAAAGACGAGTACGCTCCGCCGTTTTCGGAGACGAAGACATCGTAATTCGCGATGCCGGAGCCACCGGCTTCATCCTGGCCGGACCAGGTGACAGTGAACGACGCCGACGACTCGGTGGCCGGCAGCGCGCTGACCGAGCTGGTCGGCGGCGTCGTGTCCGTCGATCCCGAAGCCACGGAAGGCGAGAGCGGCGGATCCCAGTTGCCGACGATCGGGTTGGCAAACTCGTCGCCGAACTGGCCGGAGAGGTCGCCACCGAGCGGCGAGGTGCTGAACGGATGGCTGAGCAAGTCCGGCGGCTGGCTGAAGTCCGTGTAAGCGGACAGGGTCGTCAGGTCGATGGGCCGCGGGCCGCCCGGCGAAGTCGGCAGGTCATTGGACATCAGGAAGAAGAACTCTCCATTCTGGGACGGCACGGTGCCCGCTTGGCCGGTGACCCATAGGCCGACGTCCGTGATGCCGTCCTGGTCCATGTCGGCCGCCACGGGGATTTCGGTGACGCCGGGGAACCCGAAGCTGATCGTCGGCAACACCGTGCCGGGTGCGCCGGTGTCGTGAAACTGGAACGGGCTACCGGGAATGCCATAATCGAAATAGAACTTGTCGCTGCGCCAAGTGGCCAGATCCACGGTGCCGTCGCCGTTGAAATCGCCGACGATCGGATAACCGCGCAGCCCCGTCACCACCGGCAGGCCGCCGTTCAAGGGGACGATCACGCCGGGTGTGCCGGTTTGAGGATTGATCTGAGTGTAGTCGATCTTGAAGAACCAGAACTCGCCGTTATTGTAGAGGGCTAACTCGTCGCCGTTGGCGGCATTGCCGTCGAAATTGCCAGCCAACGGGATGCCGTCGATTTTGGAGTTGGAGGGCATCGCAAAGGCGATATCTCCGCCGGTTGCCGCATTGGGATCGATCACTCCGTTTCCATTGACGTCGATCAGCCAGCGGAAGCCGCCCGCGCCTCCGTTGGCGAGCGGATCAAAACCGAACGACGCCAACTCGTCGAAGCCGTCAGCCCCGATGGGCAGGCCCGTGGCCGCATTGATATTGGGGTTGAAGAAGTTACCGGTGAACACCGAGTCGTGAATGCCCATCGGGCTGAACTTGCCCACCAGTGATGGAGCGACCTGCAGCGTGAGAGTCAAATCGCGATTGGTGAAATCGGGGTTTTGCGGGTCGTAGACGAAATTACCGTTGGTGTCTTCATAAATCCGGCTGGCGGCATAGGTGCCGACTTCCGGACGGCTGTCCACGGTAAAGCGGGCCGAGAAATTGCCTCCCGGCACGCCGTTGCCGGTGGGGAAGGTCGGCGCGTCGAGCGGTTCGGCGGCATTGCTCTCACCGTCGAGTAAGTTGCCGACTGGATCGACGATTACCGTGTCGTCGATCGTTAGCGTGTAGCGATCATCCGGCAGCGGAATGGGCTTGCCGTTGGCATCGACGAATCGCAATTGCACCTCGGCCGTGGCCGGATTGCCCGCCGTAGGCGTATCGTTGTTGGCCACCACTTGGAAGGCGATCCGGCCGTTGGCGTCGCCGGTCAGCGTGATCCCGCCATCGGCAAACGTGCCATTCCCATTCGGTTGTCCCTCGACGACCGGCACTTTGATGGCGTTGTATAGGAACTGCGCCAAGCGAGGTGGCAAATCCTGAAGGTTGACGGTCAGGGCATAGACCAACGGGGTCGGCCCTTGTTGATTGTTGGCGGTCTTTTCGCTGAAAATGTTGTAACTCAGGTTTTCCCCGTTCGTTCCGGACGGCGCGACGGCGTTGTTCGAGATCACGACGTTAGTGATTTGCGGTCCACTGGTATCGAGGAAGATCTGTAATGTCTGCCCTGGCGGCAAAACTGTGCTGCCCGGCGCCGGGCCCGACACGTTGCCGGCCAGATCCTCGGCCGTCACGACAATGGTCCGTAAACCGTCGGGCAAGAAAAAGTTCGGATCGTTCAGGTCCACGGTGGATTTCAGCGTCCACATTCCGTTCGGAAAAGCATTCGTGCCATCCTCCGGTATCGCCACCGTCTCGCCGATCGCCACAAAGTTATTGGGAAAGACCGGGGTCGCACTGAAGTTTGGGTTCGCCGGGTTGGTAATGGCCGCGTACAGCCGCACGATCGAGTTGGCCTCGGCCAGACCCTGAAACGTCGGGACCGTGGTGCTCGTGATCAGGTCAATGAAAGTCTCCGGCTCCGGGATCACACCGGTGTCGCTGACCAATCCCGAAGCGGTTCCCGTACCGAATTGCACCGGCGGGGGAACGGTGTCGACCGTTATGTCCAGCGATCCACTGTAGTCGCCGAAACCGGTCTCTTGCGGAGTGGCTCCATCGACCATCTGCACGCGTGAGACGAGGTGATGGACACCGTCGGCGAGCGCTGCCGGGAATGTGAATTTATAGAGCCCCGGGAAACCCGCACCCACTTGCGTGGCAAAACCGACCGGTGTGCTCGTGTTGTTTCCGTCGAAGACGGCGACGCGGAACCCCGCGGTCGCGCCGGTGGGACTGAACGGGATCGGGATCACGGCCTTGGGCGGCGAATCAGGTGTGCCGTTGCCCGGCAGGTCGTTGAGCAGGATCGCGTCGTTCAAACGAATGTAGATGGTCGGCGTATTGACCTTCGTAACGTTGTCGAACTGGGACCGGCCCGTATCGTCCGGCGATGCGCCCGGCGGCAAATCGCCCGTGTCCGGTGTGCCGGCTGGGGGCAATGGGGCGCCAGGTTCGCCGTTTGGCACGCTTCGCGAGAGTTCGAGATTGAAAGGCGTCGGCGGGGCCGTGTTGATGACCGTCAGCGAATAGCCGTTGATCGCCGTGAGGACGCCGACAATTTCAGCGAAGTACGCTTGTCCTTGCACGACGGGGATTCGCACCCGCTCGTTACTCGTCGCTGTAGCGCTCGATGAGATGAGATCGCCGGCCGCATCGAATACGTTCAAATCGAGATTGCCCGCGCCTGGGAGACCCGGTCGTCCGCTGCCGACGGTCGCCAGCTCCGCGAAAAAGAGCTGGAAATCGAGCGTTCCCGTGACGTTTGCCTCGACCTTAAACCAATCGACGTCGCCGGGAAGCCCAAAGGTCGTGTCGGGGCCGGGATCGATGTTGGCGTTGATCGTCGTGGTCGTGGGCGCGCCCAAATCGAATGCGTTGACCTGGAAGTTGTTCGGCTCGAACACGTCGAACGGGAACACGACCACGCGCCCGCCCGCCGCCGGGATGGGATTGACGAAATCGATCCCGGTGAAATCGACGGTCACGGGCGAAGCATTCGCCGGACCGACTGTGATCGATCCGCTATCGGCAGTTGCACCCTTGCGATAGAGGAGCAGATCGCCGGTGCCCGCGTCGCCGACGGCCAATTCGTCGAAGCCGGTGCCGCCGTCGACGGTGAAGTGCAGGTTCGTCGCCAGGTTGTCGCCGGGCGTCACGAAGATCACGTCATTGCCATCACCGGCGTCGAGCTTAAACTCCTTGATATTGGTGAACGTGTCGCTATGCGTGACTCCATTGACGTTCGACGTGTACGCGCCAACGCCCGTTTGTGTAACGCTGATATGATCGTTGCCGGAAGTGCCTTTGAGCAGGATCGTATCGGCGCCGGTCCCGCCGTGGAATGTGTTGTTAACCCCCGTCGCCGTGCTGCCGATCATCGTGTCGGTGCCGTTGGTGCCGTTAAGGGTCACGGTGCTTGAAGCGCCGGTCACGCCGGAAGCATCCAGCGTGTCGACACCGGCGCCGCCGTCGAAGGTGACCGCGAGATTGCTGACGCCGCCGTGGGTCGTTACCGTGTCGTAGCCGTCGCCGGCGTTGACAGTGATGCTCGTCAGAGCGGTCGGATTGTTCAACGGATCGTTCAAGTTGACGAAGTCGTTGCCAGCCAGCGTGTTGACGACCAGGTTCATCTTGTTAGTGAAATTGATCGCTTCCTGATTATCGACACTTACCTGGCCCCATGCCGTGTTGGGGTTGCCCGTCGTATCGTTCCCCTCCATGTAGTTGATGGCGTTGTCGGCATTGGTGCCGTTGACCGTCAGCGTAGTGGCCGGAACGCTGTCGTACGTGGGAGTCAATTCCGTGAAGTAAATCGATTGCACGTTGCCGTTGCTGTCGGTAATCACGTCGGTGCCATTGCCGGGTGTCGGGCCCGGACTGTAAACGTCCGTCGTGACCGTCGGGCTGTTGGCGCCATTGGTCTGCGTCAGGATCAGTTGCCCCGTTCCGTCTTG
>DASZFO010000283.1 GCA_035939775.1 Pirellulales bacterium
TCATTACAACGATTTTTGCCGAAGCGAACCTCGCGGTCTGGCAAAATGCTGGAAGCCAGCTACACCAGTCCGAAGTTCGAACGTGTGACGCGGGGCAATTCGATCTTGGCCCGTGCGCGGCTTGGC
Organism: Pirellulales bacterium; assembly: GCA_035939775.1. Lineage (NCBI taxonomy): Bacteria > Pseudomonadati > Planctomycetota > Planctomycetia > Pirellulales > Pirellulales bacterium. The sequence goes on from DASZFO010000283.1 coordinate 127, forward strand.
ATCTCGATCCGGATCGCCGACCGGCAGGCAGGCGGACGACCCGCGTTGTCGCCCACGATCCACCGCCCGAAGTCGTCGAGCGGCTCTTGGCTATCTGCCCGAACGCCGCGATCAAGCTGGCCCCCGTCGCCGAATTGCCCGACGGTTGGGGCCGCCGCGCCGAGTTGGAATGGATCAGTCGCAAGCGCGAGTGCCGGCAACTGGTGGCCTGGTTCGGCGATTTGGCCGCCAACGCCGGCAGACGCCGTGCGACGATGCTCGACGAGGACGGCGCGGTGCGGCGCACGATCCGCGGCGAGCCGAACGCTCCGATACCACCTGCGACCGGCGTCGGCCGATTTCTATTCGAGCCGGATTCCGCGGTGCTGGCCGCGAAGCTTACGGGCGCGCTGGCCGCCGAGCATGGTCTTGCAGCCGTCACGCCCGGCATCGCCTATCTCACAGGCGACGCGCCGCTCGACGACGCGGCCCTGGCGTGCTTTGAAGTCCTCGACCAGTTGCCGCTGCGAATCAAGACGCTCAAGAATTGGCTGCGCGAGCGCGGCATCGGGAGGCTCGAAATCAAGAAGCGCGGCGTCGATCTCGATCCGGCCCACCTCCGCCGCCAACTGCACGTCGCCGGAGACGCTTCCGCAACCCTGCTCGTCACTCCACTGGCTGGCCGGGTCGCCGTCATCGCCACGCGCCGCGCTCCGCGACCGGCAGCACTCCCATTCAATCACGGCTAAACCATTGCTCCTATCGCATTTCGTTCTTCGCACTTTATACTTCTCGTTCCGAATTCCAAATCTGAGCTTCGCGGAAAGGCGCGTGATTGAGTGACGTCTCGTCGGCAAACCGTTTCGTATCTCAAGCAGCGCTTCGCCGAAGTGGGCATGACGTTGCAAGCGCGCCACGGGCAAAACTTTCTTATCGACCTGAATCTACTTGGCCTGCTGGCCGAGAAAGCGAACGTCGGGCCGAACGATGTCGTGCTCGAAGTCGGCACCGGCACCGGCGCGCTCACGGAAATGATCGCGCGGCACGCCGCCGCGGTCGTCACGGTAGAAATCGATCCGCGGCTGCATCAGTTGGCTTACGAGGAATTGATCGACTTCGACAACGTGATCATGCTCCAGCAAGATGCGCTTGCGAACAAGAATACCCTCGATCCGCTGGTGCTCGAGGCATTGAATGCGAAGCTGGCGGAAGCGCACCAGCGGCAATTCAAGCTGGTGGCGAACCTGCCATTCAGCGTCGCCACGCCGGTGATTTCTAATTTACTCGACCTCGATCGGCCGCCGGTCGAGATGACCATCACAATCCAAAAGGAGCTGGCCGAGCGGATCGTCGCCAAGCCCTCGACGAAGGATTACGGGGCGCTGAGCATCTGGGTCCAGAGCCAATGCCAAGCCGAACTGGTGCGGTTGATTCCGCCACAGGCCTTCTGGCCGCGACCGAAAGTCACCTCCGCGATCGTGCAAATTCGGTTGGATCCGGAGCTGCGCGGGAGGATCGACGATCGAGCCTTCTTTCACTCATTCGCGCGCGGGCTGTTTCGGCATCGGCGAAAGTTTTTGCGGAGTGTGTTGCCGAGCGTCTATAAAGGGCGGCTGGAAAAATCGGACGTCGATGCCCTGCTCGCTCGGCACGATCTTGCGACCTCGACTCGCGCCGAAGAGCTTGATGTTGCGACGGTCCTCCGGTTGGCGGAAGCCGTGCACCAGCTTTTGGCACGCGACGCGACTCGCCCTTAAGAGCGCCTAACAAATCCGGTTTGGAGAAGGGGACAGTCCCCGTTTTGCTGCCGACCATCGCTGCGATGGTGCCCGCCTCGCAAAAGGGGGACAGCCCCCGCTGGATTTGTTAGTCGCTCGAAAACACGAACGCGATTTTTGCCGCCGCCGCCCTTGTGCGCGCTGCGCCTGCCGACTAACGTGGGAGGACGGAGGCGGCAGCGTATTGACGAGTGCGTCGCAGGGAGCATCTGTTTATGAAGTTCATCGAAATGTCGGGTGGGGAATTGATGGAGATTCTGAATCCCGACGAGGTCACTCCGCAGCAATTACAAGCCGCCGGGTTGACCGAGCGGTGCCTGGTGCGCATCAATCTGCAAGGCGACATCGAAGTCCGCCGCCGCGACCGTTGGGACGTGATCGGCGGCCTGCTCGGCGATTTCGATCACCGCATCCGGAAGGCTACGGGGCGAGAGTGGGCCTGAGGATTCGATTTTGGATTTTGGGTTCTCGATTAGCGCTGGATAGACATGCCCGCCGCGGAAGTTCGTGAAGCTACCGACATGGCTGAGCACCCTGCTGAAGGCCTCGGGATGCTGCCAGGCGACGTGAACGCGCAGATTCCGCCCGAGCTGATCCCGCAACTGGCCCGGCCGGCAGCGCTATCGGTTAGCGCGCGGCACTGCTTCCGCCAGCCGATCAATCGTTACGACCCGCCTTAAACTATTCCGACAATGCTACTTGCGCTCCGCCCGTTCAACATTCTCCAGCCTCCTACCGATCTTCCGATGAGCAAGGATCAGGGAAGTGTGGCGGCAGGGATGCCCAATTTGTTCAGCTTTTGAGATTTGGCGGCAGCGGACGGGATCAAGCCGGCGGGAATCCGGCGGTTTGTAACAGCGGCCGCACCGTGGTAAGCTGTCAGGGCAAATGACGCCGCTCGACGAGAACTCACGTTTGCCCGTACACCATGCCCGGCCCGCGGACTCGATCCAAAGGTCCGATTTTCATCCGACGCTGGCATCCTCTTGGGCACCGGTTTTCTGAGGGACAAAGACGTGCATCTCGACCATTTACCCGGTTCGTTTTTTGGCCCGTCCAATTTGGTTGACCTGCTGCGGCATCGCGCCGCCCATCAGGCGCACGATTGGGCCTTCAGCTACCTCGTCGACGGCGAATCGGAAGAAATCCACTGGACCTACGAAGACCTGGACCGGCGGGCTCGAGCCATCGGGGCCTGGCTGCAAACGCAATCGTTGGTCGGGGAACGGGCGCTGCTTCTTTATCCGGCCGGATTGGACTTTGTCGCGGCGTTCTTCGGCTGCTTGTATGCGGGTGTTGTCGCGGTGCCGGCATATCCACCGCGGCAGAACCGTTCGCTCTCGAGAGTGCAAGTGATTGCCGACGATGCTGAGGCCAAAGTCGCCCTCACCACGCAGGCCGTTCTCGAACGGGTCCAGCCGTTGTTGGATCAAACACCGAACCTCAAGACGCTGCGTTGGCGGGCCACCGATGAAATGGACAAGGGGCTGGAGCACGACTGGCAGCATCCGGACGTCTACGGCGACACTCTCGCCTTCCTGCAATACACTTCCGGCTCGACGGGCACACCCAAAGGGGTCGTGCTCAATCACGCCAACCTGATGCACAACTCGGCCTTGATCGCCTATGCGTTCGAGCACACTCGGTCGGATCGCGGGATGTTCTGGCTCCCCAGCTATCACGACATGGGCCTGGTCGGCGGCATTTTGCAGCCGCTTTACATCGGCCAATGGGATCTGCTGATGTCGCCGGTCGCGTTTTTGCAGAAGCCGTTTCGTTGGCTCCAGGCGATTTCGCGATACAAGGCGACCATCAGCGGCGGGCCGAATTTCGCCTTCGATCTCTGCGTCCGCAAGATTACACCCGAGCAAAAGGAAACGCTCGACCTTTCGAACTGGTGCCTCGCTTTCAACGGGGCCGAACCGGTGCGCGAGGAGACGATCGACGCCTTCGTCGAGGCATTTGCTCCCTGCGGTTTCCGGCGCGAGGCGTTTTACCCGTGCTACGGCATGGCCGAGGCGACTTTGATCGTCTCCGGCGGATTCAAGGCCGCCCCGCCGGTGATTCGCACGTTCGATGCCGAATCGCTCGAGAACAATCAAGTCGTCGATGCGCTGCCGGATGAAGAAGGCGCGCGGGCTTTGGTCGGCTGCGGCGGCACGCTCTTGGATCAGCAGATTCTGATCGTCAATCCCCATACGCTCACGCGTTGCGCTCCGGACGAAGTCGGTGAGATTTGGGTCGCTGGGCCGAGCGTGGCGCAAGGATATTGGAGGCGGCCCGACGAAACGGCCCACACCTTCCATGCCCACTTGAGCGACGGCGCCGGGCCGTATCTCCGTACCGGCGATTTGGGCTTCATGCAAGATGGGGAGTTGTTCGTCACCGGCCGGCTAAAGGACCTGATCATTATTCGCGGGTTGAACCATTACCCGCAGGACATCGAAGCGACCGCCCAGCGGAGCCACGAGAATCTGCGTCACGCGGCGGGCGCCGCGTTTACCGTCGAGATCGATGGCCGCGAGCGGCTGGTGATCGTCAACGAATTGGAGCGCGGCCGGCAGCGCGACGTCGAGGCGCTCGACGAGGTTTATGCGAGCGTTCGCCGTCTGGTGGCCGCCGAGCACGAACTGCCCGTCGAGGCGATCGCGCTGATCAAGGCCGGCAGAATCCCCAAGACCTCCAGTGGGAAGATTCAACGGCACGCTTGCCGCAGCGGGTTCATCGACGGCACGCTGGAAGTCCTCGATCAGTGGCGCGCTTGGGACGCGGCCGACAAATCCGCCGCCGAGCGGCGCAAGGACAGGCGAGCCGCCCGGCCCGGCGCCGGACGCGAGGCCCATGCCGGCGCCAACGGCCAATCCGCCGGCGTCGTCGGCCGCGATCGCCGCGAAAAGGCAGACCGCGAAGCGGCTGATTCGGTGTCCACGGCGAAAATCGTCTTCGAAGAGGTTCGGCGGATCGCAAAGGAGCGGGCCACCGATCTGACTCTCGACACTAATATCGTCGAACTCGGGCTAGATTCTCTCGAGCGGATGGAGATCATCGCGGCGCTCGAAGACACGTTCGGCGGCCGATTCCCCGAGCAAGTCCTACCGCAAATGGAGACTTGTCGCGAGGTGGTCGAGGCCGTCGAAGCTTATCTCGGCAAGACGCCGAAGAAACGTTCCGCGCGGACTTCGGCCGAAGGCATTCCTCCGGAAAACTATCGCTTCGAGTTGTATCCGGAATACCTGGCGCTGCGTCAAACGATGCAGGCGATCCAGAGCACCGGGCTGGCGAATCCATATTTCCGGCCGCATGAGCGCGTGACCAACGACACGACGCAAATCGCCGGCCGCGAATTGATCAACTTCTCGAGCTACAACTACCTCGGCATGTCGGGCGATCCGGTGATCTCGGCGGCCGCGAAAGAGGCCATCGATCGCTACGGCACGAGCGTTTCCGCCAGCCGGCTTGTCTCCGGCGAAAAGGTCGTGCACCGTGAACTGGAGCGGGCCATCGCCGGCTTCGTCGGCACCCAGGATGCCATCGTGTATGTCGGCGGCCATTCGACGAATGAAACTACGATCGGCCATCTTTTTGGACCGGGCGACTTGGTCCTGCATGACGCCTTGGCCCACAACAGCATCGTCCAGGGCTGCCTCCTGAGCGGCGCGCGGCGGCGGCCGTTCCCGCATAACGATTGGCAAGCCCTCGATCAGCTTCTCACCGAGCTGCGCAGCGAGTATCGGCGCGTGCTCGTGGCGATCGAAGGTGTTTACAGCATGGACGGCGACTATCCCGATCTGCCCCGATTCATCGAAGTCAAGCGGCGGCACAAAACCTTCTTGATGGTCGATGAGGCGCATTCGGCCGGCGTGATGGGACCGCACGGCCGCGGGATCGGCGAGCACTTCGAAGTCGATCCGGCCGACGTCGATCTCTGGATGGGAACGCTCAGCAAAGCGTTCGGAAGTTGCGGTGGATACATCGCGGGCAACAAGCCGCTCATCGAGTATCTCAAGTACACCTCGCCGGGTTTCGTGTACAGCGTCGGCATATCCCCCTCGAACGCAGCCGCGGCATTAGCTTCGTTGCGGCTCTTGGAAGAGGAGCCGGAGCGAGTCGCCCGGCTGGCGGAAAACTCGCGGCTGTTCCTGACGCTCGCCCAAGAGCAGGGGCTGAACACGGGCATGAGCAAGGACTCGGCCGTCGTGCCGGTGATCTTGGGCAACTCGCTGCACAGCCTGCAGCTTTCGCAGGAGCTGTTTGCCCGCGGGATCAACGTGCAGCCGATCCTCTATCCGGCGGTCGAGGAAAGCGCGGCGCGGCTGCGGTTCTTCATCACCGCTTTGCACACCGAGCAACAAATTCGCGAGACCGTCGCGGCCGTGGCCGAAGAACTAGCCAAAATCGATCCGGCTTACCTGCGCCAGCCGCGGGCAACGGCGGCCAACGGGCAGCGCAGCGCCGGCTCGGCTACGCGGAGACCGTAGCCAGGTTCGATTGACGAATCCAAGCTTGGGTGCCATGCCCACGGCTCGGCGTGGGCATGGGCCGTGTTGCACATGGCCACTCAGAGCAGTGGCCATGGCACCCGTCAAAGATTTGAAGCTCAACGACCCGGGATGCCAACAGCGACGGTCCGGCGCGATCGCGTTTGCCGTCGCCGTAGGCTCCTGGTTAAACTAACGGTGCGATGACTCCAAACAATCCCATTCCGGCGCCGATCTCCGAAGAGCACCCTTCTCGTGTGTCGAACTTCACGCTCACCCACCGGCTAATCCTACCGTCCGACGCCAATCACCACGGCACCCTCTATGCCGGCTCGCTGATGCGAATGGCGCTGGAGGCGGCTTACAACACGGCGTTCTGCTCCGTCGGGAACACGGCGAACTTGCTGCTGCGCCGCGTGCTGAGCCTCGAATGCTATCGTCCCGTCCCTGTCGGCTCGATGATCGAGGTCCGCGGCACGGTGTTGCACCTTACGCGGGCCTATCTTGTGGCCGGGCTGATTAGCTCGCCGCTGCCGGGCCAAAGGAGCCCCTGGATGGACGGCCTGTTTGGATTCGTGCAAGTCGATGCCGAAGGTCGGCCGGCTGAGTTCCCAGACGATCTGGCGATCACTCCACCCGAAGAGCAATGGCAAGCGCTCCATCAGCGCATGCTCAAGCTGCTACGCATTCGCGGGCGGAACGGAGTGGATTGAGGTTCCAGCGCTCCGGGGGCTGACGCCGCCCGGCTCGCCACCTGCATACGTGAGCGGAACGGAGTGGATTGATATCCACCGCTTGGATTCCCCCAGCGATTGGCATTTTCCCGCCAGAAAAAGTTTGTTACGGTTCGCAAAGCTCCGGGCGGCCGAACCGAGTGACCGGTTCGGTTGTCTCGACTGCATCGCGGCTGGTTTCTCGTTGCGAAACAGCCTTTTAAGCCCGCCTTACGACGCTCACCCCTTGATTCCTCCCGCCGGAAACCAACCGTCGAACTTGTGTCTCATCCGCCGCCTTCTCGGCTTGGCCTGGCGGCATCGCTTGGGGTGCGTTCATGTGCTGGCCCAGCAGGTGGCGCTGGTCGCGCTTGCGCTGGGGCAGCTTGGGTTGACTGGGCTCGGGATCGACTTCATTCGCTCGCGGGTCGATCCGGCGAGCGGCCCGCCGCATTGGCCCTTCGGCTGGACGCCGCCGGCCAATTGGCCGCCGCTGGCGATTGTCGGCCTGATCGCGGGGATCGTGCTCGGTTCGGCCCTGGCTCACGCGCTGGTGCGTTACCGCGCGGCGGTCGCCACGTCGAATCTCGTGCTGCGGATCGTTGTCGATCTGCGGTCGGCAGTTTACGACAAGCTCCAGCGATTGAGCTTCCGCTTCTTCGACGCCAACCAAAGCGGCTCGATCATCAACCGCGTCGCGGGCGACGTGCAAGCGGTGCGGATGTTCGTCGATGGCGTCGTGATTCAAGTGCTCACGGTGGTGCTGTCGCTCGGTGTGTTTCTGGCGTACATGTTCTCGCTGCACGTCTGGCTCACGCTGGCCTGCCTCGCCACGACGCCGCTGCTCTGGCTCGGGGCGGCGATGTTTTCCGCCGTCGTCAAGCCGGCCTATGCCCGCAACAGCAAGCTGATCGATCATCTCGTGCTCACGCTCACGGAAAACATCCAAGGCGTTCACGTCGTCAAGGGGTTCGGCAGACAGAAGGAAGAAATCGAGAAGTTCACGGCCGCGAACCGGGCCACGAAGGACCAAAAGAACTGGATCTTCAGGCGAACGAGCCTGTTCCAGCCGGCGATCGGCTTTCTGACGCAGATCAATATGGTCGTGCTGCTCGGCTACGGCGGCTATCTGGTGATCCGCGGCGAGCTGCCGCTGGGGGCCGGGATGTTCGTCTTCGCCAATCTATTGCAGCAGTTCGCCAATCAGGTCGGGCAAGTGGCCAACATTGCCGACAGCATCCAGACGTGTTTGACCGGCGCCGAGCGCGTGTTCGAGGTCCTCGACGCGCCGCTGGAGGTGGAGAATGCCGCGCGCCCGGTCCGCCCGTCGAGAATTCGCGGCGACGTGCGGTTCGAGCGAGTCGCGTTCGGCTATCGCCGCGGGCTGCCGGTTCTGGAAGGGATCGATCTCGAAGCCCGACCGGGGCAATGCGTGGCGATTGTCGGCGCTACGGGGGCCGGCAAGAGCACGCTGTTGAGCCTGATTCCGCGGTTCTACGATCCGACCGCAGGACAAGTGCTGATCGACGGCGTCGACGTCCGCCAGCTCGATCTCGACACGCTCAGACGGAGCGTCGGGCTGGTGTTTCAAGAGAGCTTTCTCTTTAGCAACACCGTCGCGGCGAACATCGCGTTTGGCCATCCCGAGGCGACCCGCGAGCAAGTCGAGCGGGCGGCCAAGATCGCCTCGGCCCACGAATTCATCTGCGAATTGCCCAACGGCTACGACACCGTGATCGGCGAATACGGCGCAAGCCTCTCCGGCGGGCAGCGGCAAAGGCTGGCGATCGCCCGAGCGATCCTGCTCGAGCCGCCGATCCTGATCCTCGACGACGCCTTGGCTTCGATCGATCCGGGGACCGAACACGAAATCCTCGGGGCGATGGAAAGCGCTATGCGCGGGCGAACCACCTTCGTCATCGCCCATCGCCTGAGCACGCTCCGCCGGGCCGATCTGGTGATCGTGCTCGAAGAAGGCCGGATCGTCGAACGCGGCACACACGATCAGCTCATGCACCAAGAAGGGCACTACCTGGCTAGCGCGCGGATTCAGGCCGATGCCGCCTGGGCTGTTCCCGCCGCTTGAGAACACATGTCCACCGCATCCACTTTCAAACTCGATCGCACGCTGACTCGGCTCGACCGGCACGAGGAGCATGAACCGGACGAGCGGCCGCTCGACATCGGGCTGATCGTGCGACTCTTCTCGTACACCCGGCCCTACGCGAGCAAGCGGAATTGGCTATTCGTGATGGTCATTCTTCGGTCGATCCAAATGCCGGCGCTCACCTGGCTCGTCGCCGCGATCATTCGCGGGCCGATTGCCGGAGGCGACGGGCACGGCGTCGCGATCGGAGTGCTCGCGTTCTTGGTTTTGGCCGTCTCAACGCAGGTCGTGATGCACTTCCGCCAGCGGCTGGCGCTGGAACTCGGCGAGTCGGTGGTTTTCGACCTGCGCAATGAAATCTTCGCGAGGCTGCAAGTGCTGCCGATGAGCTTCTTCGACCGGAATCCAGTGGGGCGGCTGGTGACGCGCGCGACAACGGACGTGGACGCGCTGAACGATTTATTTGCATCCGGCGTGGCGGCGATCCTGAACGACTTCTTTTACCTTTTCGGGCTGGCTGCGATTCTGCTGGCATGGCATCCGCGGCTGGCGCTAGCGACATTCTCGCC
>DASZFO010000284.1 GCA_035939775.1 Pirellulales bacterium
ATGTCAGGTCCAACTCCAATGCTTCGATCTGCTTAGCCATCGCACTGCCCTCAATTGAGAATAACGTTTCGGGGGCACCCCCCTTCTGCAACACTCCTTCCAACAGAGCAGATTTTCCACCAACAATCGAGACGCTCACCCGGATGTGCGGTTGGCAGGCGGCTGCCGGGAAGGAAAACTTCGGAGTGAGACTCGGCCGGTATGCCCAAGCCGTTGTCGTGGATCGTGATTTCGGCCAGTCGTGCCCCGTCGGTTCCTAGCCGGCGCCGGTGCGAGATCGTGATTCGAGGATCGCGCGGATCGCAGCCGTGCTTGACCGCGTTGCGGACGAGATTCGTAAGCACTTGCTTGGCGCGAGCTGTGTTGCACCAGACTGCCGGAAAGTCCGGAGCGACCTCGGCTTGCACTCCGCGCTCCGCCAACGGCTCGCGCAGCTCGAACAGCACGTCGGCCAGTACCTTCGACAACTCAACCCGCTCAGGGTCCATCTGCACGCTGCCAGTTCGGGCGAGCGTTGCCAGATCGCCGAGGAATCGCTTTGCTTCCCTCATACAAACCTCGACGTGCGCCACTCGCTCGGCAATAGCCTTGACCGCCGAATCGGCCTGTGCGCGAGTCTGCTTCCGCCGGCGATCGCTCAACATCTGCTTGAGCTGGCCGAATGAATTGTCGAGCAGCATGAAGATCGCCGTCATGTCGTGCGATAGCGATCGCACCGGATGATCGGTCTGGCGATCGGCTTTCGCCGGTTGATCGCGACGCTCCTGGAGCGCGACCGATCCGCCGCGGTCAAAACCGCCGCGCGGTCGCGAATGCGGGCCTTTGATCGGCGGATTGGGCATGGAGCGGGACAGAGTTGGAGATTTGTGAGTCGGCGCTATCGGGCACGGTCGGTTGTTCAACCGAAGTCGATCCGCTATGATCGAAATGTGCCGCCTGCAAATCTACCACATGTTTTGCAGACTACGCATTTTGCCCATATAAACACGTTCCCGGCTGCCGAAGAATCACCAAAGCCATTGAGTCGCGCGCTTTTTGCCGCCGGGTCATCCGTCACCCTGTCATCTTTTCACTCTGTCATGCCTCGTTGGAACTTCCGGCTAGCCTTCTCGCCGCTTATCCTGCTCTGCGTCATCATCGCCGGTTGCAAAGACCAGGACGATGCGACCGACAATATCGACCAACCGCCGGCATTGATCGCTCCCGACGCCCTGCGCGCTCGGATCGACGACGCCATCAAATACACGCTGAACCAGCGGCTAATGAACACCCGCGATCAAGCGGCATGGCAGATCGTCCACGGCCTAGAGGCGTTTGGCCGCGACTTGAAGATTGAGGCCGACGGCGAAACGGTCGGCGCGCTCGATTATCTGTTCCAAGGGAATCCGCTCAAGGGCTGGCTGCTTCGACCCGGCGACAAGTTCCCCGATGGCAGCACCGGGATCATCGCCGTCTTGGAACCGGGGAGCAAGACGGGAGAGGGGCATCCCGACCAGTGGCTCGGTTATCTTTCGCAGTGCGGCGTGCAGCTCGATGATCCGCTGGTGGTGGGCGGAACGACCCATCATGTCCGCGATCTGCTGAACCAAGCCAAATGGGACATCTACGATGGGATGGAAGCAAGCTGGACGCTCATGGCGGCAACCACCTTTCTGCCGCTCGATGAAAAATGGAAGGCCAAGGATGGCCAAGAGTGGTCGATCGAGCGCATCGTGAAGATGGAAGCCGCCCAACCGCTTGGGAGCGGCGGCTGTTACGGCAGCCATCGGCTCTACGCCTTGTCGTTGGCGGTGAATCGCTGTCTCAAGGAGACGGGCAAGCGGCCGGACCAATTGAACGGCGCTTGGCTCGCGGCGCAGGAACGCATCACGCTGGCGATCGAGCGCGTCAAGGAATACAAACTTCCGGATGGTACACTATCCACGGCATTCTTCACTCGTCCCGTTTATATCAGTGATATCGGATCGCGGCTCTATGCGGCCGGACACACCCTCGAATTCCTCGACGTGGCCTTGAGCCGTGACGAGTTGGCGGATGATTGGATGGTGCAAGTGGTGAACCGCCTGTGCGATCTGCTGGATCAGACTCGCGACATGAATCCAGAATGCGGCATGCTCTACCACGCTTCGCACGGGCTGATGCTCTATCGCAACGCCCGCTGGGGCGCGCCGGTCAAGTAGCCGGGGGGCGCGCTATCCATGTCGGCGATTCTTCTGGCACTCGCTTTGCAGTTGACCCGGAAGTAAGCTGAAGTGAGGCTCTCCGCCGTCCGCAAATTGCCCGCGCCATGTCGAAAAACGGCAAACAATCCGCTCCCGATCCTGAAGCCGAATTCCTGGCCGAGCAATCCAAGCTGGCCAAGCGTGCGATCGGCCATGTTTTCGGCGAAATGAAGGAGAATCTTCTCCATTCGGCCGACGTTCGGGCTTGGGCCGTCCGCTACCCGCTGCCGACGGTCGCGGCCGCCGCCGCGGCCGGCGTCGGGACAGGAATCGCCGTGCGGTCGGCGTTAAGCGGCAAACGCGATGAACCGGATGGTGCGGCCGATTCGAATCCGGCCGAGCGCGCTGTCCCCGAGGCCGACTCGACTGACACTTCAGCGAAGGCGGCCGGAACCGTGGCGAGCGGCCTTCGATGGGTCGCGGCCGGTCTCGCCAGCGCCGCCGCTGAAGCCCTCTTCGCCGCCGCGCGCTCGCAGATCGAAGCCGCGTTCAGTCCTCCTCATGACAGGAACGGGGAGGCGGAACAATAGTCGTCCGCTTTGAGCGGATTGTTGACTTTCTACATCAACGATTGCGGGACCGTGGCGACAATTCGAGAGATACTTGAAGAATTCTCGGACACGCGGCATTCCTCAAAGGAGGCGACGGAACTCAGCGTTCGTCAGTCCCGCGTCGCGCACGATGTTTCCCATCGTGATCGCGTTAACAGGATTGTGGCGGGGAATCGTGAGAATCCGCGTGCCATCTGTCATAACGACGTGTTTGCTTTGGCGGGCAACTCGGAAGCCAGCTTTCTCTAATGCCCGAACGGCGTCGAGGTGCTTGACGCCTGGCAGCTTGGGTATTGCTAGACCTCGACCTGAACCTGCCTGACACCGGACGACTTCGCCAAATCGGTGACGACATCAAGATACTCTCGGATGGCGTCGGTTATATTCGCGAGTGCCTCCGCCTCCGTGGCTCCCTGTGAGTGACAACCCGGGAGGCCGGGCACCGAGACAGCGAACCCCTCGTCCGATTCTTCAAGATTGACGGCGTATTTCATGTGATTCGCAAATCCAATCGAGTACGCGACAAGGCAACTACTTCCTAATTGTCGTCACTTATGCTACTCACGGCAAGCATCCAGCGACGGTTCTTAAGCGCAAACCCTCCAACCCGGCAACAACCGCGCAAACGGTATAAGTTCAAGCTGGTTGAAGTCTCATTGCGCGCGGTTCGATAAGATGGGATGACTGGATCGAGCGGCTTGCTCACGCCGGCTTGCGATCGCTGCGTACGACTCCAAGGGCTTCCCAACATGGAATTCAATCGCAATCAGTTCCTGATGTTTGGGGTGATCGTGCTGCTCTTGGGAATTCAATTCCGCACGTTCGATTCGTTCACACTGAGCGAAAAGGCGACTAAGTTCATCGCGACCCGAATGCAGGAGGCCGGGTCGGCGGCGGCCCCCGCGGTCCCACTGGCCGGCCCGCTGCCGCGCAAGGTGTTGCGGCCGCCGCAATGGCTGGGCTGGTCGCTGATCTCGGTGGGCTCCGTGTTGATCCTGCACAGCTTCGGGATGAAGAAGCCCGGAGGATAGCGGCAGTTGACGGCAGGTACGGCTTCGGGCGCGGCGGTTTCGCCGCAGTTCCTCGCCGAACGTTGGCTACTGTTGTCTGCTATCCAACCGCTCGATCGGCAGGAACCGGCTGCCGGTCGTTTGCTGGGCGTGGTCGCGCACGGAACTGTACGGACGAACGCGGACCATCGCCTGGCTGGCTTCGAAAACTCCCTGGCCTGGAACGCTCAGGCGGGCATGCACCAAGCCGTGCGGGTCGAGATCGAACGTCAAATCGGGATGCACGGCTTGAAACGGGAACTGATAGACGGCTCCGGACGGACCGAAATCGGCCGAATGCACCGCCGCCACCCAGCGACCTAAGCAGGGAAAGCCGTTTCCCTCGGTGACCACGGTGAATCGCTGTCCGATCAGCTCGACCTCCAAAGTGCCTTCCGCTGCGACCAGATTCCCTTGACCGTCGATTGGCAAAAGGGTCACGAGAATTCCGCTGGACTCGGTCCCGGCTGTCCAATGGCCGAGATTCGCTTCGATCTGGATCGCGCGGACCGGGTCGGGCACAGCAACGGGGACCTGAGGCGCGCCGAGCCGGGCGTCCGGCTCGATGTCCGTCGCAGTTGTCGGGCTGGCGCCAGATTGCTCGTGGCTTGGCGTCTGCCGAGTTGTATCGGCAGGGGGTCCAACTGGTTTCAGATTTGCAATTGCCGATTGCAACTCGGCGGCAGAGAGGCTCTTCCCGTTGACTCGAGCGCTGGTGACGCGGTCCCAATCAATCGGCCGCAGCAGGACGATCGAATTTTCCGCGACCTGGAGCCAAAGTCGTGCTGGATCGGTTCTGGCGTCCACAGTTCCGGTAAAGTGGCGGCCGCTCGCCACCTGCACGGTGATGATCGACTCGTTCGCCGCCGCGTGAGCCATCGCCGCTGCCAGTAGCCCTAGCACGGCGAGGGCAGGTACGCAGCGACGTCCGGCAAGCAAGAAAGCGTGGCACATTTATGGGACGTCCGGAAAATCGATGAGCCAAATCCGAACGTTTGAGAAAGCAAAGTCCATGCCTGGCGGCGGCGATTCGCAATATCGCACGCGAAAAGGCGACGTGCAAAAGAATTAGGCCGTTTGGCGTCGGTCAAGGCGGTTGGCCGAAACCGGGGCCCGTTGCAAAAGCACGACATTCGATGCCGGGATACAACAACACGAAGCAAGCTGCTTGCCAGACTCTCGAGCGACGCAACGACGGGCTGGTCGTGCGACGTGCATTGGCCGGGCTGCGCCGCAATTTGTGGCGGCTTTCTGCCGATGAAGTTCGATGAGATATTTTGCGCGCTAGTTCCTTACCGAGCGAAAAAGGTCCGCCAATGTTCGAAGTTCGATTTCGGCGCCGTTTGGCCTGGGTCCTTGCCGTCGGCGTAGCTACGTCTTCCTTTGATGTTCTGGCAGCCCATGTCGGCCTGGCCGCAGACGCGCCCGCCGCTGCCGGCGTGCCCTCCGACGACACTGCGCCCCTTCCGGATCGCTCGCCGCCTGGAAAGCCGGGGCCGGCCGATCCAGCCGCCGTGCCGCATATCGAAGGGGGGCAAGTCAATGGACGCTGGCGCGAAGGAAGCCGCCTGATCGACAAATTGGGCTACTTCAAGCTAACGGGCGATCGAGCCACATTCATTTCGTCGGATGGAAAGCTGAAGTTCGATGGACTCGAGAACCTCGCCATCGAGCGAATTGCCCGGACCATCGGCGACAGCCCTGACCCGCTGGAATGGTCAATCAGCGGCATCATCACGGAATACCGCGGAGCAAACTATCTGCTGGTGACACAGGCTGTGCTGAAGACGAAGGCCACCCGCGCGAGGCGCGCGCCTTGACATGGCTATCGGACCGAATATCATGGCGGGAATGGGTTTGTGAAGCCGGACCGCCCGCGATGGGCTACCCTTCCGATCCTGCGCCCCCAGGCGGGCGTTCTGTTCCGCGGAGGAGTTGCCATGGCTCAACGCCGGCGTGTGGAAGTGCAGGAGAAGGGGGAAGTGACGATCGTTCGGTTCGTCGATCGCAAGATCCTCGACGAATCGAATATTCAAGAATTAGGGCAAGAGCTGTTCCAACTGGTGGAAGAGGAGAATCGCAAGAATCTCCTGCTGGATTTCACCAACGTCGAATTCCTCTCCAGCGCCGCGCTCGGCAAGCTGATTACGCTCGATAAGAAGGTCAAGTTGCACGGTGGAAGGCTCAAGCTCAGCGGCATTCGCCCTCAGATTTATGAAGTCTTCGCCATCACCAAGCTGAACAAGTTGTT
>DASZFO010000285.1 GCA_035939775.1 Pirellulales bacterium
ATGTCAGGTCCAACTCCAATGCTTCGATCTGCTTAGCCATCGCACTGCCCTCAATTGAGAATAACGTTTCGGGGGCACCCCCCTTCTGCAACACTCCTTCCAACAGAGCAGATTTTCCACCAACAATCGAGACGCTCACCCAGCCGCTTCTGGTTGGCGAAGACCTGCTCGCGTAGTTCGTTCCAGCCCATGTCGAACTTGCCCGTGAACTTTTCGATCCATTCTTCGGTCGGCTGGTGCGGAGAATGCGTGCCGCCGGGAACGTAATACACGAAAAACGGCTTGTCTGGGGCGGCCGCGTTGAGGCCGTTCATGTATTTAATCGCTTCGTCCGCCAAATCGGTCGTCAGGTTGTAGCCGGGCTTGCCGACCCAAGGCGTGACCTGCGTCGTGTTTCGGAAGAGATACGGCGTCCATTGATCGGTCTCTCCCCCCATGAATCCATAGAAATACTCGAAGCCCATCCCGATCGGCCACTGATCGAACGGGCCGGCGATGCTGTATTGGTAGGTTGGCGTGTTGTGATTCTTGCCGAACCACGACGTGGCATAGCCGTTCTGCTTCAGGATCTCGCCAACGGTCGCATTATTGACCCCGATTGTGGAATCGTATCCGGGATAACCGGTCGATTGCTCGCCGATGATGCCGAAGCCGACCGAATGATGGTTGCGGCCGGTGATCAAGGCTGCCCGCGTCGGCGAGCAAAGAGCCGTCGAGTGGAACTGCGTGTAGCGCAGGCCCATCTTCGCGACGCGATCCATCGCGGGCGTGGGAATGATGCCGCCGAACGTGCCCGAAACGCCGTAGCCCTGGTCGTCGGTCATGATCAGAAGGATGTTCGGCGCGCCCTTCGGCGGTACGACTCGCGATGGCCACCAGGGTTTGGAATCCCGCGCGCTCAGGTTGATCACTCCGCCGAATTTCGGCGGAGGAGGCGGCAAATACTTCCCGTCGATCGTCGTTGTGGCGCTCGGCGAGCCTGGGACGCCGCTGACCACCGGCGCACCGCCCGGCGCCGCACTCGTGGCCGATACCGTCGAGTCCGCCATCGCCAAGAGTTGGCCTTTCGGCATTGCTTCCGTCAAGCAGACGGAACGATTCGCATTGTCAGAATTGTTCGCTTTGCCCTCGACCGAGTCGATCGTGGCATCGGCGGCCCTCGACCGACTGAACACTTCGGGACCGGCCGCGGCGATGACATAGCCGAGCACCGCCCCGATGGCCAAGAAAACGACGATCCGCAATTTAGCCGTGGTGTTCATTTTCATTTTCTCCCGCTGCAAGGACCGAGTAAGCCCCTCAATCTAAACCTAGAAAACTGGTACTTGTCTAAACTAGTTGCGATAATCCAGGGGGCTGACGCCGCCCGGCTCGTCAATCCAAATCCAGAATCTGATACTGCCCTTTGCTGTCCAGAACGGTCCCCCAAACTTTGTGCGCGCCTTGGTGCTCGGAGGGGCCGAAGGTGATCGGCGCGCCGATGCCTAGGTCGAGGTTGTGGATGGATTCCAGGGCTGCGATCAGAGAATCGGTGGTCAGGCTGCCGCCGGCCAGTTCGAGGGCATGCGCGAAGATCATCGCGTCGATGTAGCCCTCGAGGGACACGAACCCGGGCTTCTCGTTCGGATGGTACTTGCCGAGCAATTCCCGATATCTCGAAACGGCCGAGGCCTGAGAATCTCGATGCGGGACCACTTGAGTCACGATGATGCCGTCGCTGTACTTCGACCCGAGCTGGGTCAATTCATCCGCCAGGGCATTGCTGCCGACAAACGAGACGCTGGCGAAGATCGGGTCCTTGCCGGCATCTCTTACCAGTTGAATGAACCGCGCGGCGGGGCGGTAGGTGGGCACCATGATGACTGCCCGAAGGTCGCCGGCTTGCACGATCTTCGCCGCGGCATCGGCGACGTCGATGGTGTTCCGGACATAACCGACTCGCAACAATTTGTCGGGATCGCCGCCGAGCTTGCGAATCATCTTGACCACGCCACTGTAGCCCGCGTCGCCATAGCCATCCTGCTGGGCAAAGACTGCGATCTGCTCCGGCCGGATTTTCTTGATCTCGACGAAGTATTTGACGATCGCGGCCGTCTCTTCTTCGTAGCTCGCGCGGTAGTTGAAAACGAAACGATCGGGCGGGTCCTTCCGCAACAGCTTGGCGCCGGTGAAGGCGCCGAAGAAAAGCATTTGTTTTTCGAGCGCATAGGGCAGCGCCTTCTCTGCCGTGGGAGTGCCGAC
Organism: Pirellulales bacterium; assembly: GCA_035939775.1. NCBI lineage: Bacteria > Pseudomonadati > Planctomycetota > Planctomycetia > Pirellulales > Pirellulales bacterium. The sequence continues at coordinate 2,242 of DASZFO010000285.1, forward strand.
GTTTCCGATGACGGCGAACACCTTGTGCTTGTCGAACAGCTCCTCCATATTGGCGCGAGCGCGGTCGGGCTCGTAGCCGTCATCCAAGGCCACCAGGCGAATCTTGCGGCCCGCGATGCCGCCGCGCTGATTGACGTCTTCGAAGAAGGTTTCCAGCCCGACTTGCATCCCGCGGCCGAGTTCCTGCGCCGGTCCGTTGAACGGAGCGCTCATTCCGAGGACGATTTCCGCAGAAGTGACTCCTCGCGCGGTTTCGAGGGACGCCGATGGTCCCGAAGTCGGCCCCTTGGCATCGACTGTGCCCAGTGCGCTTGCGGCGCCCGCGCCGCCCGCGGAAAACGGCCCAGCCGGCGCGCCGGAATCCGAAGCGGCTTCGCGCGACGATTGCCACGGCCGCCAAACCGCCAATGCGATGAGCAGCAATACCGCGGCACCCAGCCCAGCGCCGATCCAAAGTCGCCGATTCTGCTTGCCAGGCGTCTTAATTCTCGGCATGGCTGCCGAGGAAACTGCCGGGCGAGTGCCAGATTGACTCGGCAGCTCGATCCGGGTTGCGCCCGAAAGCGTGGCTGCCACCGCTTGCAAGTCGGCAAGCATTTCTCCAGCCGACTGATACCGATCGGCGGGCGATTTAGCCATCGCTCGCGCGACAATCGCCGAACAAGCCGTAGGAACGGAGGTGTCGATCGAGCGCGGATCCGGAATCTCTCCCTGACAATGCCCAAACATCACTTGGATCACGCTGCTCGAATTCTCGTATGGATTTCGTCCGGTCAGCAGGCTGTAATAAGTTGCCCCGAGCGAATAGATATCGCTGCGGACATCGACGGGCTTGGCGTCGCACTGCTCCGGGCTCATGAAATAGGGAGTGCCGACGACCATGCCAGCTTGCGTCATCTCGCGGGCGCGGGCGGTCGTTGTCTTGGCCAAGCCGAAGTCGGTGATCTTGACCGAGCCATCCGCGGTTTTCATCAAGTTCGCCGGCTTCATATCCCGATGAATCAGCCCGACCGCATGCGCGGCTGAAAGACCCTTGCAAGCGTCGATCGCGATACGAGTCGCGTCGAGGAGGGAGCGGGGATGCGCAAGATCGAGCCCGTCCGCTACGCTGCCGCCGGGGATCAACTCCATCACTAAGAAATACGCCCGGCCTTCCTGCCCGATCTCGTAAATCGAGACGACATTGGCATGGTTGAGCTTGCCGGCCGCCTTGGCCTCGGCCAGAAATCGAGCCAGCGCCGTTTCGTCCTCTGCCAAGTCCTCGGGCAGGAGCTTGATCGCGACGTCGCGCTCAATCAATGCATCGCGCCCGCGAAAAACGACTCCCATTCCACCTTGACCAAGGACGCCGATGACCTCGTATTTTCCGAGCGTGCGGCCGATCCAGGCGGCGGCAGCGGCCGGCGAGCCGGGAGTCCGCGAGGGAGCGGTGTCGCTGCCGCTGGCGATCGCCGCCGTTTCGAGAAACTTCGGTTCCGGCCTTTTTCCGCTCGTGCCGGATTGCGACGCAGAGCGATTCTCTTCCATCGACACGGGTCGTTCTCCTCTTTGAGCTTCAATTCGGATTTGACGGGTGCCATGGCCACTGCTCTGAGTGGCCATGCTGCAACGCTGTCCATGCCCACGCCGAGCCGTGGGCATGGCACCCAACGTATCCAATACAACCTTGAAGCTCTCCTAATTCCCGGTGTTCTGCTGGTCGGTTTGCTTCAGTCGCACGAGCATCCACTGCTGCGTTTTGTCCTTGCCGAGATGGATCAACACGGGGGCCTCGTCCTTGGACAAGTTGCTGATTCCTGCGTCGTAGACAGTCGTTTTGTTGTCTCCGACCGTCCAGGCGGCACGCTGCGTTTGCTTATCCACCGCCCCATGGACTTGGGCGGTTGATCCCGTGAGCACGCTGTTGTAGTTCCCCGCGATGGCGCCCGACTTGTTGACCGCCAATTGGAACATGGTGTTGGTGTCCGATTGGTCGCCCTGCACTAGCGCAAAGACGCCCAGCGGCAGCCAATCGGCGCTCTGAGGATCGGGCGCCGGGGCGCTCTGCGCGATATCGGACGCCTGCTGGTAATACTGGTCCGCCGTAGCCACCGGCTGGGTGCCGTAGTAAACCTGGTCTCCCTGATAGGTGACGTTGTTGCCGTAGTCGTATACAACTGGCGCCACGTCGCTTCCCCAGCCGCACCACGCGCCGATGGCGGGCCAAGTCGCGGCGCGCCATGCCGCTCCAGCGCCCCAGCCCGCCGCGGCCCAGGCGCCGGAATGATCGCCGTACCAACCGTGACCGAACGCGCCGTAGTCTCCAAATCCGTTTCTTACGGCCGCCCCGCGTGCTGACGCCACGCTGCCGGACCACGACGTGGTGGCATGAGCAATCGCGCCGGCGCCGCCCGCCCTGGTCCAGTTTCCGCCGAAAGCGCCATCGGTAGGCAAACCGCCGTGGAACCCCGAGTAACCACCGGCCGAGACGCCACTCGCGTGGAACCCGCTCACGTCGCCGCCCGACGCATGGAATCCGCTCACGCTCGCATCGGAGGCGTGGAAGCCACTTGCTTCTCCGCCGGAGGCATGGAATCCGCTCGCTTCGCCGCCACGATATCCGCCGCCCTCAGCCCCGCCGCCGCGATAACCACCAGTGTCGAAGCCGCCGCCGCGCGACGCTCCGCCGAAATCGCCACCGCCGCGATAGCCTCCTCCGCCGAAATCGCCGCCGCGATCGCCGCCGCCACCCCGATAACCGCCTCCGCCACCTCCGCGAAATCCGCCCCCGCCCCCTCTCGCATGAACAGATTCTGCCGAGAGCAGCACAATGCACGATCCGA